>JBEEIV010000314.1:0-4405 GCA_041169645.1 Bacteroidota bacterium | reverse complement strand
TGTAATTTTGTCAAGGCATGCGTAGAAAAAACACCGTTCTCTACTTGTTTGATGGCTACGCGCCACTCCTTGTCGGAAGGAGCAGAACACAGCGAATAGGAACGACGAATATCCTCGTTTTGTATGTTGCTTCGCAGGGTTAAATATTGACCTGAATGGAAATGAAAATCTTCTTTTAATTCGTCTGGTATTTCAAAACTAATCGAAACACATGAACCCGTCTCTTTGCGTATGTTTTTGATCTGAAGAGAATGAAATTTTGGCGTCATTCAAGTTGAAATTTAAATTGAAGTCAAATTTACACAATCCTGTGCAATTTATAGGGATATAACAAACATTGTTTCTCCTTATTTGTTTCTATAAAATATCGATATTTTGTATATTTGTGAAAAGCTGCATGAACATGAAAACATTGGATTTACAAGAATTAGAAAAGCGCTTCCAGGAGAAAATTGACAAGGAAATTAAAATCGAGCCAAACGACTGGATGCCGGACGAGTACCGCAAGACTTTAATTCGTCAAATTTCACAACATGCACACTCTGAAATTGTTGGAATGTTGCCGGAAGGAAATTGGATTACTCGTGCTCCAAATCTAAGGAGAAAAGCAGTCCTACTTGCAAAAGTTCAAGATGAAGCAGGACACGGTCTTTACCTATATAGTTCAGTGGAAACGTTAGGTGCCGACCGAGAAGCAACAATGGATGACTTACATTCAGGCAAAGCGAAATACTCTTCAATTTTTAATTATCCAGCGGTTACTTGGGCAGATATTGGCACCATTGGTTGGCTAGTAGATGGCGCTGCCATCATGAATCAAGTGGCATTGTGTCGTTGTTCTTATGGTCCATACGCACGCGGCATGGTCAAGATTTGTAAAGAAGAATCGTTTCATCAGCGACAAGGATTTGAAAGTTTAGTGACGCTATGTAACGGAACTCCTACTCAGAAAGCAATGGCGCAAGATGCGATGAATCGTTTTTGGTGGCCAGCTTTAATGATGTTTGGTCCTAGTGATGCAGATTCGCCGCATTCAGCTCAATCCATGAAATGGAAAATCAAACGTTTTTCCAATGATGAATTACGCCAAAGTTTTGTTGATGCAACAGTTCCTCAAGCCGAAATCCTTGGATTAACCATTCCAGATCCAAACTTAAAATGGAACCAAGAACGTGGTCACTATGATTTTAGTCCGATTAATTGGGACGAATTCTGGCAAGTAGTGAATGGCAATGGCCCATGTAATAAAGAGCGCATTGAAGCACGAAAAAAAGCAAAAGAAAATGGCATGTGGGTGCGTGAAGCGGCAATGGCCTATGCAGAAAAACGTGCGATGAAAAAAACAGCTTAACAATCAAATTTCAAAAACGATGTCAAACAAAGAATGGCCTCTTTGGGAGGTTTTTATCCGAAGCAAACAAGGGTTGAATCATAAACATGTTGGGAGCCTGAGAGCTCCAGATGCAACATTAGCTGTAGCAAATGCAAGAGATGTATATACAAGAAGGTCTGAGGGAATAAGTATTTGGGTAGTAGAGTCCAATTACATTCATGCTTCTGATCCTTCTGAAGCAGATTCATTTTTTGAGCCCTCCGATTCAAAAGTTTACCGACATCCAACTTTTTATGAAGTTCCGGATGGTATAAAACACATGTAAGATGAAGATTGATGCACTTTACAATTACGTTCTTCGCATGGGGGATGATAGCCTTATTCTTGGTCAACGGTTAGGTGAATGGTGTGGACATGGTCCAATATTGGAAGAAGATATTGCTGTGACCAATATTTCATTGGATTTGATCGGACAAGCAATGAGTTTATTGGATTATGCTGGTGAACTAGAAGGAACGGGAAAAGATCACGATGCTTTAGCATTTTTGAGGTTTGAACATGAATATAGAAATGCACTGCTATTGGAACAACCTAATGGTGATTTTGCAGACACAATGGTGCGTCAGTTTTTATTTGATGCGTTCAGAAAGCCACTCTATGAAAAATTAATTGGTTCATCGGATGCTCAACTTTCCGCTATTGCAGAAAAGTCTCTCAAAGAAACAAGATACCACTTAAAACATTCTTCTGAATGGGTAATTCGACTTGGAGATGGAACCGAAGAATCGCATGAAAGAGCTCAAAAGGCTTTAGATAACTTATGGCGCTATACAGATGAGTTGTTTTCGGAAACTCAAGAGGATGAAAGCCTTGTATTAGCCGGAATTGCACCATCAATGAAGGAAGTTAAAGCCATTTGGTTAGAAACGATAAAAACGGTTTTCTCGGAAGCTACCTTGCAAATTCCTACCAATAATTTGAAATTTGAAGGGGGTAGAAAAGGTGTGCATTCGGAACATTTGGGATATTTGCTTGCGGATTTGCAGTACATGCAGCGCGCCTATCCGAACATGAAATGGTAAGCAAAGAAAACATAATCGCATGGTTAGAGGAGGTGTGTGATCCTGAAATTCCTGTCTTATCACTCAAAGATTTAGGCGTTTTACGCCAAGTAGATCAGATAAATGGTCAATGGATAATAACGATTACACCGACCTATAGCGGTTGTCCTGCCATGAAAACCATGGAAGTGGACATCATCAAAAAACTGCACGAATATGGCATTGAAAATGCGCGTGTTGAACACGTGTTATCTCCTGCTTGGACAACGGATTGGCTGTCCGATTCCGGAAGAAGTAAACTGCGCGAATTTGGTATTGCGCCACCTGAGGATGAGGTGGACAAAAGCGTGCTTTTCGCTGATCCAACCATCGTTCCTTGTCCAAAATGTGGCTCCCGCGAAACTAAAATGGTGAGTCAGTTTGGAAGTACAGCCTGTAAAGCTCATTACCAGTGTTTGTCTTGTCAAGAACCTTATGATTATTTTAAATGTTTGAAATGAGTTGAACTTTTTTTTAAATTTTGCTACTATGTATTGCATAATACATAGTAAAACATATATCTTTGTGCAAAATGTTTCCAAATGAACGTTGAAAACACACAGTCGCAAATGCGCAAAGGCATTCTAGAGTATTGCATTTTATGCATTTTAGACAAAAAGGAAGCGTATCCATCTGAAATATTGGAAAGACTTGACTTAGCTCAGTTGAAGGTGGTGGAAGGGACAATATATCCTTTATTGACACGATTGAAAAACATGAAGTTGTTGGATTACCGTTGGGCTGAGTCCACTTCAGGACCTCCAAGAAAATACTATTCGATTACGGAGGATGGAAAATTATTTTTAAGTGAATTAGAACGCACATGGACCGAATTGCAGCAAGCGGTAAGTCAAATCACAACTTTATAAATCATTAAAACATGAATAAAACAGTTTCAATTCATTTACAAGGTGTCCCCTTTATTTTAGAGGAACAAGCATTTGACCGGTTGAATTCGTACATGCTGCAATTGAAGGAAATCCTTCAAAAGGAAGAAGGAAGTGATGAAATCATTCAGGACATCGAACTTCGGATGGTTGAATTAATTCAACAGAAATTAACTCCATTTAAACAAGTGGTTGAACTTTCAGTGATTGATCAAATCATTGAGAAGTTGGGAGAACCAGAGGTTTTTTCCGATGATACAGAAGCGATTCATGAAACAACTTCAGCACTTCATAATGATTCGGTTGAAAAACGATTATTTAGAGATGGAGATCGAGCGATGATAGGGGGTGTTTGCGCAGGTGTAGCCGCCTATTTTAATATTGATGTAGTCATTGTGAGGGTTATTTACATCTGCTGTTTTTTGACATTTGGTATTGGTTTCCTGCTTTACATTGCGCTATGGGCAATCATTCCTATTGCGAAAACAAGTAGTGATAAATTACGCATGAAAGGTCAGCATGTGAACCTTGAAAACATGAAGTCGGAACTGGAAGATGCCGCAAATCGCATCAAGAAAGGAGCAAGGGAATTCAAGTCAAATTCGGGTATTCAATCTACCTTTGGAAGCATTCTGCGCGTGATCTCCGTCATCCTTGGTATTTGGGCTCTGTTATTCGGAACAGGAATTTTTGTGTTAGCGATCATCTTCTTCATGAATCCAGCGATCATTCCTGCCCAATTAAACGGACGATTTATGTCCTTCCAAGATTTTGGTGAATTGTTATTTGAATCTGCCTCACATGCCACTTATTTCTATCTGGGAATTGCACTGATTTCTATTGCCGTTGTTGCGCAAAGTTACTTGTTCGGAATCCGACTCATTACGCAATTTAAAGCGAGTTATTTAAAGGTGTTCACAGCGATTTTTGGACTAACATTGGTTGTTGGAATTGTGCTGGTCTCATTGGGCGGAGTTCAGATCGGACGATCAATGGCCATCTATGGTGAAGTGGAAAAAGAAATAGCAACAATTTCCGGTTCACACTTGAACATAGAAAAGAAATCCATCGAAGGTGAACTGATT
>JBEEIV010000313.1:0-7145 GCA_041169645.1 Bacteroidota bacterium | reverse complement strand
AGCCTTAGTAAGCTCGGCAGCTTATGGAACACCACAACGCTCTTCCACTGGATTTGATGTGAAACGATTAAATATGTTATTGGCTGTGCTTGAAAAACGCTGTGGATTCCGATTAGCTACCAAAGACGTTTTTCTAAACATTGCTGGTGGAATTAAAGTGGACGACCCCGCAATAGACTTAGCTGTTGCCATGGCGATTTTATCCTCAAATGCTGATTTAGCGATTCCAAAAACGGTTTCTTTTGCGGCCGAAATTGGATTATCCGGAGAACTGAGGCCTGTGAATCGTTTGGAGCAGCGTTTGTCCGAACTTGAAAAAATGGGCTATGAAAAAATCATTGTATCCTCCTACTCCAAAGGAATTGAAAAAAAACACAAGCACATCCAAATTGTACCCTGTGCAAAAATCGAAGAAGTAGTTCGCGCAGTTTTCGCTTAAATCATCATCAACATGCCAAGATTAGTACTTGTACCAACACCTATTGGGAATTTAGAAGACATAACCCTTCGCAGTTTGCGCTATTTAAAAGAAGCGGACTTGTTATTTGCGGAGGATACACGTGTAACCCACAAATTGTTGAAGCACTTTGAAATTTCAAAAAAGGTTCTCCCCTTTCACGCACATAACGAACATCGGTTTTTAGAGAAAAGCATTGATCTGATTGAGCAACAAGCGTGTACTGTTTTGGTTTCTGATGCGGGAACTCCTGGAATCTCTGATCCTGGATTTTTACTTGTTCGCGCGTGCGTTGAACGCGGCATCGAAGTGGAATGCCTCCCTGGTCCTACTGCTTTTGTTCCAGCACTTGTTTCAAGCGGTTTTCCCTGTGATAAATTTATCTTTGAAGGATTTCTACCACATAAAAAAGGCCGTCAAACGCGCTTAAAAATTTTGGCACAAGAATCACGGACAATGGTCCTGTATGAATCCCCACATCGACTTGTCAAAACACTAGAGCAAATGTTGGAGTTTTTTGAACCGGAACGGCAAGTTGTCATCGCTCGGGAATTAACCAAACACTTTGAAACCTATCACCGAGGAAATGTTCGAGAACAATTGGACTATTTCAAGGCACATCCTCCAAAAGGTGAAATCGTTTTACTTATTAAAGGCTCGGAGGACTGAAATCAGTCAAATTCCATTAATTTTGAAAGGTGCAATTTAAAAACGTCATAGGTCAAACTGAATTGAAAAAGGATTTCATTCGTGAAATCAATCAGGGCAAAATTGCTCATGCACAATTGTTCATGGGTTCGTTGGGTCACGGCGGACTTCCCTTAGCACTGGCATTTACGCAGTACCTTTTTTGTAAAAATCCAAGTGAAACAGATAGTTGTGGCGTTTGTCCATCGTGTTTAAAGGTGCAAGAATTGCAACATCCGGATGTGCATTTTGTTTTTCCGGTTGTTCAAAGTTTAAGTCAAATTTCTGATGGCTTTTTGGAAGAATGGCGCGCCCTGATCAAAGAAAATCCCTATTTCGATGCGTATACTTGGACCAAAACGATTGATCCCAAAGAGCGAAAGCCAATAATCGGGGGCGAAGAAAGCGGAGAAATCATTCGGAAATTAAACCTAAAATCCTATGAAGGCGGGTATAAAGTATTGTTGATTTGGCTGGCTGAGGAAATGAACCCTACTTGCGCGAATAAGCTTTTAAAAATTTTAGAGGAGCCGCCAAAAAATACGCTCATCTTTTTAATAACGGAAGATCCCTCCAAACTTTTGGCAACGATCCAGTCGCGGACGCAATTCATTCGGATTCCAAAAATTGAAAGTGAATTTTTGACACAAGAACTCGTTTCTCGTTATCAATTAGTCAAAAATCAAGCGGAGTCAATTGCAGCATTTGCAGAAGGAGATTTCATCAAAGCAAGCCATTTCCTGAACGATTCAGATGACAAAGGCATTTACCGTGAACATTTTATTCAATTGATGCGCACATCCTACAAAAAGGATGTCCTTGGAATGATGCAATGGGCGGATGGCATGGCAGCAGAAGGAAAAGAGCGACAAAAATTATTCATTCAGTATGCGCTGCACATGTTTAGACAAAGTTTATTGTCCAATTATATGGGAGATGTTTTATTGCGCATTTCAACTGAAGAAGAGCAGTTTTTAAAGAATTTCGCACCATTCATTTCGGGAAATAACATACGTGAATTCATCGAAACGTTTAATGATGCTCATTATCACATTGATCGAAATGCAAATGCGCGCATTCTATTTACGCAGATGTGTTTTCAAACCATGCGTTTCATCCACCAAGCATAATTCGTTTCATTGAAATGATTAACTTTACCTAAAATTAAATTATGGGTTGCTCATCATGCAGTAGTGGCGGTGGAACACCAAATGGATGTAAGAACAATGGTACTTGCAGTAGTGGTGGTTGTAATAAATTAGAAGTGTATGACTGGTTGGCAAATATTGCATTACCAGCTGGACAATCAATCTACGACATTGTAGAAGTACGTTTCAAAAATTCACGAAAAGCATTTTACCGAAATGCCTCACATCTAACGCTGCACATTGGTGATTTAGTCATTGTCGATACCGCACCTGGATACGACGTTGGAGTTGTTTCGGTTGTTGGCGAATTGGCTCGGATTCAAGTAAAAAAGAAAGCTCCAAATTTCAAAGCGATGGAAGCCCGCAAAATTCTGAGAATCGCCAATCAAGAAGAAATCGATAAATGGATCAAAGGAAGGTCCTTAGAAAAGGACTTAATGTTTCAATCTAGAACCTTGGCGATGAACTTAAATCTCGACATGAAAATATCGGATGTCGAATACCAAGGTGATTTAAGCAAGGCAACGTTTTATTATACCGCAGAGGGAAGGGTTGATTTTCGCCAGCTCATTAAAGACATGGCGGATAAATTCAAAGTGAGAATTGAAATGCGTCAAATAGGATCACGACAAGAATCCTCTCGCCTTGGTGGAATTGGTTCATGTGGCCGCGAATTATGTTGCTCCACTTGGTTAACGGATTTTAGATCCGTTTCTACTTCCGCTGCACGATACCAACAATTATCCCTGAATCCACAAAAATTGGCAGGACAATGCGGAAAATTGAAGTGTTGTTTGAACTATGAATTGGATATGTATTTGGATGCGATCAAGTCCTTTCCGAAAACAGACACCAAATTACATACAGAAAAAGGGGATGCGTTCCATATTAAAACGGACGTATTTAAGCGCATCATTTGGTTTGCATATCCAGGTGAAACCGGAATCATTGCTTTAAGTCCGGAACGCGTAGCAGAAATCAAAAAACTGAACAAAGAAGGCGTTAAACCGAAAGACCTACTCGAATTTACCAAAGTGGAAAAAGTGGTGGAAATTGGATACCAAAACGTGGTGGGACAAGACAGCTTAAATCGTTTTGAAAAGAGTTTCACAAAGAAAAAACGTCCAAACAACAAGAAACGTCCATCGAATTCAACTCAGCCAAATGCTCAAGCGGGTGCGGCCAAAACAAATAATCCTCAAAATACAAGCGCGGCTCCGAATCCGAATAAAGGGAATAATGGTCCGAAAAGACCGCATCAATCAAGTAATCCGAACAAAGGGAATAACCGAAATAACCAATCACAAGGAAATAAAAATGCGGAAAGCTAGTATATTGATTGTTTTATGTCTTGCACTTTTTTCGTGTAAAGAAGATTCTTTCTATACGAAATCATATGCATTTGCACATCAAGAATGGAATCAAGATGTGAAACCTGTTTTCAAAGTCAACATTCAAGACACGAGTATCCTTTATGACTTCGTTGTAACGGTCCGAACAACAACGGATTATGCCTACAACAACCTATGGATTTTTCTAAATACCAAACCGCCACATGGACAAGAGGTACGAGAACCATTCGAAATTAAAACGACGTACCCTGACGGGAATTGGATTGGTAAAAAAACAGGTACAATCGTAGAACACGAGTTGATTTTTAAACGAAGAAAAGTGCCATTTAAAGGAATGTACACCTTTACCTTTGAACAAGCCATCACCCTGAAAAAAGTGGATGAAATACTCGATATTTCGATGGAAGTCAAACGTGCAATTGTTGAATAAGGTGCGATTTAGGCGATTATCCCAAGACGAGTTATATGCATTAGAGACGGAATTCAAACAATTCCTCATCATCCATGAACTATATGATGAAGAATGGCGCGATCTTGCTGATAAAAGTCCAGAAAAAGCAGAACAGTTTATTGAATTATTCAGCGACCTTGTTTTAGGAAAGGTGTTTGAAGATGTTTCCTTTCTGGTGCATTTTACGAGTAATTTGGTTTCGTTTTTTGATGTACGCGAGGAAGTCCTGAAAGCATATCATATTAAATACCATGGAACCGCATCGATTGAAAACGAAAGTGGTTTACAACATGTGGTCATGAATGAATTTGACAAAATCGAGGTCTATTCAGGCACGAAAATGCGCAACAAAGAGAAAGCGGATGAAGTGTTTGAATTAGTAAGAAAAGGAAGTGAAATTTGCTCCGAACCCCTCTTTTCAACTTATACGCGTTTATTTGAATCTGTTAAAAATTGAAGGAGAAAGCATCTTTTTTTGCATTTCTCCGTTTATAAACATAAATTTGACTATTAATTGCCTAAACCATTGTCAACCATGAAAGTATTCAAGTTCGCTCTCGTATCATTTGCGTTCATCTCCCTGTTCAGTTCATGTATTGAACACGAAGTCATCCCACCTCCAACAAATAACGTTGACCTCAATGCTAGTTTGGTAGGATACGTAAATGGGACTCAATTTGAATTGACTCAAAACGTGAACGGATATAAAGCCACTACTTCGGATACAGCTGTGGTACTTACTTCTCCAACACTATCGAAAGTTATCTACTCCTCTACTATTTACTCTACTCAAAGCGCTCAAGCTTTAACTTTGACGTTTGGAACATTGGATTACGATGCATCTGCGAATACCGAGCCAACATTGGCGATGTTTAATGATTGGCACATGACGAATTCGGGCATTCCAATTTTATTCAAAGACCAAGCAACGATGGTCGCACAAAGTGTTGATGGTGTTCAAGTTACATATACAGACAACGCTGGAAAAGTGTGGTATTCTCGTGAAACAGACCCAGGTCAAGTTGCAAATTTTACCATTTTGAAGCAAGCGTCTGACGGAACTGGAGATTATTCGTTGTTCGAAGCAACTTTCTCATGTAAAGTTTGGTATGTTGACCCGCAAACGAGTGTGGAGTCATCCTTAGACATTACCAACGCCAAGTATCGCGCTTGGTTTAAAAGGTAAGCCAAACGATGAGTGAAGTTCTCAAAATAGCTATTATTGGCGATTACAACTTCACCTACAATTCGCACCACGCGACAAATTTATCATTGGACCATGCTTCCGACTTTCTAGAAATAGAAGTCAACTATTATTGGATTAAAATCAATGAAGCAATCCAACATAAGCGTGTATATTTCGAGCAATTCGATGGCATTTGGATAGCACCAGGTCCTTTTTTGAATCACTTTTTTTTGAATGGTGTGTTCAAATTAATACTGGAAGCAAATGCACCTGTATTTTTAACTGGAGAGGCTTATAAATACTTCTTTGAGTACCTCATTTCGACGCATCAATTAAATCCCTACGGAGAAAAACTCATATCGGATAACCTCATCGAAGGAAGTCAATTTGAACGAGTGACCATTTATCCGCAATCCAAAGAATTTGAAAAACTCTACGAAAATTGCAACCAAACCGAATTAAGTTCTTCGCGATTTAGCTTGTATCCACAGCTCATTGATCAATTAAAGGGCTATTTGATTGATATCGAAGCGACGAATGAATTTGATGATCCTGAAATCGTATCGCTTAAAAACCATCCCTTTTTTATCGCCTGTAGTTTTTGTCCGCAAATATCCTCCACGCGCGATTTACCACATCCCCTGATCTATACTTTCCTGAAAATGGCAAAGGAATTGTCTAAATCAGAGTTCAGTCAATTGATTTAACTCAGAGTAATACAGCAAACACCGGACTGGTTTATTGAAAATTTGCTCCAAGAGCTTCGCATATTCCACGATTTGCTCCATGTGTTTTTGATCCGTTTTAGCTGTTTTGAAATCCACTACAATGTTTTCTTTTGTTTTGATCCAAACTTTATCTGGTTTTTTTGCTTCGTTTTCTCCTGCAATCAATAGTTGTTCATTCAGAATAAGTTCGGTTTCGCTCAAGTAATTGCCTTCTTCCATTTTGAACCAAAATGCGTGTGCACATTGCGAAAGTCGTTGGACATTCTTTTGCTCGATTAATCCTTCCGTTTTTAAGGTCGAGAGACGCCGTTCAACGTCCTCATCGCTTTGACACAGCGACATCAATAAATGGAAATCATTTCCAAATTTTTTCTCCTCAAGTTGTGTTTCACTTTCCGCTTGAAACACTTTTCTAAAAACGATATCCGGATACCACAATCGTTGACTAAAGTCAGTGGGTTGATATAAATGATCTTCGTGACTTTCTTTTTTCTCTGCCAACTCAGGGGTCCCAAGTTGTAGTATCCCATTAGTCATACCAAGATTCATTGCCTCCAACTGTTGGTGAATCAGCTCACCAAATTTACCTTTGCCATGGTAGTTAATTCCGTATAAGCGAATTTCCGGCCGCGTCATTCCCACGTACAATAGGTTCATTTTATCCAGCAAAATGAGCTCTTTTTCATGATCAGCAAACGCATCTAATTCCGGGATTTTTTTGTTTTTCGAAGGATGAGTATACACCATTTTATCTTTCACTTCCAACAAGAACTTAGACGCCGATATCAAATCAATGTTGAAATTCAAATCAGGTAAAATAACTACTGGAAATTCTAGTCCTTTGGATTTATGAATCGTCATTATTTTAATTGCTGATTGCGTTTCTGGCATTTGCAAGGCTATTTTATCTTTTTGTGCCTCAAAATAATCCAAGAAATGATGGATGTCTGTTTGTCTTGCCAATTGAAAACCATAAATCACATCCATGAAATGGTGCAAGAAGGGTTCCTTGGTTTCCTGCCAATTCATCATATTCATGAATTTTTGCACCAAATCATACACACTTTCATACGTGGTAAAGAAGTGTGCTTCTCCTCCAAAATGATCATGTAAAAATCGCTGGTCATTGAAAATGC
>JBEEIV010000312.1:0-5506 GCA_041169645.1 Bacteroidota bacterium | reverse complement strand
AACTACCTGAAATGGTTGAAGGACTATTTCGAATAGAATCTTTTATTATCCGTATCTTTGCCCGCCCAACATACGGGAAATAGACTATGAATTTTTTATCCATTGAAAATTTAACCAAATCATACGGCGAGCGGATGATTTTCGCTGACCTTACATTTGGCATCGACCAAGGTCAAAAAGTGGCCATTGTTGCGAAAAATGGATCGGGAAAAACTACGATGATGCGTTGTATCATGGGGTTGGAGCCCGTTGACTCAGGTAAAGTCACCTTTCGAAAAGACATCCGAGTAGCGTTCATGGAACAAACGGAAAATATGCGGGAGGACCAAAGCATATTGGAGTCTATTTTTGACCATGATTTACCCGAACTTCAGTTAATCAAAGCGTACAACATTGCTGTTGCAAAAAACGATGAAGCAAAACTAGAAGAACTATATCAATCCATTACAGAACTAAATGCCTGGGATACTGAAGTCCGCGTGCAGCAAATCCTTTCTGTTTTGAAATTGGAGGATATGGAGAAGCGTATTAGCGAACTTTCCGGTGGACAAAAAAAGCGTGTCGCCTTGGCAAAAGTGTTGCTGTCCGATGCAGATTTCTTAATCCTCGACGAGCCAACCAATCACCTGGACTTGGATATGATTGAATGGTTGGAAAACTACTTATCGTCATCTAAGTCAACTATTTTGATGGTCACCCACGACCGCTATTTTCTCGAAGTAGTGTGTGATACTATTCTCGAACTAGCGGATCAAACCATTTACCGCTACAAAGGAAATTTCTCCTACTATTTGGAGAAAAAAGCCGAGCGACAAGAACAAACTCAATCCACCATTGAAAAGGCAAAGAATACATTTCGTAAGGAATTAGATTGGATTCGTCGTCAACCAAAGGCTCGAGGAACAAAACAAAAGGCTAGAGTAGATGCGTTCCAAGATGTGAAAAAAGTTGCTTCACAACGATTGGACGAAGATGAATTGGAATTACCGGTGAAAATGGAACGACTCGGTTCAAAAATCGTTGAGTTTCACAAAGTAAGTAAAGCCTACCCTAACCGAGTTATCTTAAGTGATTTTTCCTACAATGTCCAACGTCAAGAGCGACTGGGAATTGTTGGAAACAACGGAACTGGAAAAACCACTTTCCTGAAAATGTTGGTGGGACAGGAAGAAACGGATAAAGGAAAAATTGTCATTGGAGAGACGGTTGTCTTTGGCTACTATTCCCAAGATTTGATCAAAGTCAATGATGATTTCAAAGTCATTGATGTCGTTCGAGAAGTTGCGGAGTACATTCCGTTGGAAAAAGGACGCCAACTTTCTGCCGCTCAGCTCTTAGAGCGTTTCTTATTCCCGCGAGACATGCATTATCAGTTCGTTCATAAGTTAAGTGGTGGTGAAAAACGCCGCTTGAAGTTGTTGCGCGTTTTGATGAGTAATCCGAATTTCTTGATTCTCGATGAGCCTACAAATGACCTCGATATTTTTGCGATGTCAGTACTCGAAGAGTACCTGCGTCAGTTTCAAGGATGTTTAATCGTTGTTTCTCACGACCGCTATTTCATGGATAAAATGGTGGATCACTTGTTTGTTTTTGAAGGACAAGGAGAACTGAAAGATATCGTCGGAAATTATACGGTTTTTCGCCAACAACAACTAGATAAAAAACGCGGTATTAAACTCAATGCATCGAAAGAGGAACCTGAAATCAAAGAAAAAGTCATTTCTCCATCCATCGTCGAAACCAAAAAACGTAAATTATCTTTTAAGGAAAAAGAAGAATACGATGCAATTGAGCGACGATTACCTGAGTTGGAAACAACAAAAGAAGCACTAACCTTGACTTTGTCGAGTGGCACCTTGTCCAATGAAGAATTGATGAAAAACGGCGAAGCTTTAGGGAAAGTGGTGGAAGAAATTGATGATTTAACCGAGCGCTGGATAGAATTAGCAGAGTTCCTTTAAGCAACTAATTGATTGAATCTAACGTCCACTTTTGCGTTGTTCGCTGAAAAATGCGCAATTTTAATGTTAAATCGATTTACATGAATATCAGGCTCATAGTCATACTTTTTACCTTGGTTCTTTGTTTTCAATCAACTGCCCAAACCTTGGTATTTGCCGAATTGACAGGTTCGCCAACGATGAATACGACGGGTTGGAATTTAACAGGTGCTGCTTTTACGGGTGATACTGGTGGGGATGCCAACTTTGACCCTGACGAATTAATACTCACGAATAATATAGGCAATTCGAGTGGTGCAATTTTTTGCAGTCAAGCCATCGATTTGGGCACGTGTTATCAATGGAATGTACAATTTGATTTTCGCATGTTTGACGGAAACAGTGCCGACGGAATCGCTTTTTGTTTTTTAGACGTTCCACCGACAGGTTTTGTTTCCGGAGGAGGAGTTGGGATTCCTTCCACGGCAAATGGAATTAAAGTTGTTTTTGATACCTATAATAATTGTGGCGGTGCAAATCCAGAAATTCAAATCTACAGTGGTCCAGGATACAATGAATGTATTGCGGGAATTACTACCTTGAATAATGTAGGTGGAAACTTGAATTTCCTTCGATCCAATACCTATAATACGGCAGTTATCAGTTACAATTATGGCGTAGTTACTGTTTCTGTGAACGGGACACAATATTTATCTGGTACATATAATTTAAATTTTGCAGGTTATATGGGGTGGACAGCGAGTACTGGTGGATCTAACGACCGTCATTCCATCCGAAATGCAACCATTTTTGCAGACATTGCCACTTCTAATGCTGGACCAGATGTGAGTATTTGCAACGGGCAAACCGCACAAATCGGGAGTGTAAACAACCCAAATTACATCTATGCTTGGAACGCAGCTCCCGGATTAACCCAGACAACCATTTCAAATCCAACCATCAATTTGGTGAATAATGGAAGCAGTCCATTAACTCAATCGTATACGGTAATGACTAACTTGGCGTCTAATCCCAATTCTTGTCCTTCGTATGACAGTGTTCAAGTGACTGTAAATCCACTCTATAACGATACACTTCCAGTGACGATTTGTCAAGGATCATCGTATACTTTAGGTTCACAAACATTCAATAGTGTAGGATTTCATCCAGTTGTATTTAACAGTGTATCAGGTTGTGATTCAACGGTTGTGTTGAATCTGAGTATTATTCCGAATATAATAAACAGTCAAACGGTTCACATTTGTCAGGGAGCTTCCTACACCTTTGCAGGCAATACACTTACTACATCTGGATTGTATACACAGTTATTGCAGACTTCTTCTGGTTGTGACTCTACCATCAATTTAACCTTGATTGTTGACCCCATTCTCACATCCAACATTCAAGCGGCAATTTGTCAAGGAGGATCTTATTCCTTCGGAACTCAAACACTGACGAACCCAGGAAATTACAGTCGAACCATTCAAACAGTGGCTGGTTGCGATTCCATCATCAATTTAACTTTAACCGTGAATCCAGTATTGACTTCGAGTAGTTCCCTCAATTTTTGTCAAGGCGAGAGCACGGTCTTTTTTGGACAAACCATAACGAATACAGGAGCGTATAACCATACTTTACAAACCGTAGCAGGATGTGATTCGATTGTTACCTTGAATGTCACGGTTTATCCCATTCCGGCAAGTCCAATCTTATCCGGAAATAGTCCGGTTGAATGTCCTGGGGATGTTGTTTCATTGCACATTGAGCCAATTACGAATGCTTTGTACAATTGGTCAGGCCCACAGAATTTTTCTTCTTCAGATGCCGACGTGTTCTTCCCTGTTGCGGTTGAGCAAATGGGTACATACAGTGCGACCATTTCAGTGAATGGATGTGTTTCTAGTCCGTCAAGTATTCCCGTTTCTATTTTGAACGTGAACACGTACGACGATTTTGACTTTCCGAACGTCATTACACCGAATGGCGATGGAATAAATGAATATTTGGACATCGTATGGAAGTTTAAATCCTGTCAAGAATTTAACTTAAAAATCATGAATCGATGGGGGAATATGGTCTACAGTGGTACAAAATCATCCGCTCCATTTTCTGGATTGGATGCAAATGGGCAGTTGTTGGAAGCAGGTGTATATTTCTACCTACTTCAATTTGAGGAACAAACTAAAAGCGGATTCATCCACTTGGTCCGTTAGTTTAAAATGCGTGCTTCGTTGCCAAATTGACGGTAAGAAACCAGGACTGAGAGTGCCGCCAAAAGTAACATGATACCCAAGCTAATGCCATAATATCCAATCGACAATGTGCCTGAAATCAATTCTTTCGTTGATAGAACAATGTTCACAACTGGAATGGCAGCCGTGATAGCGTTCAATTCGATGCCTGGAAAGAATCCGACCATAGCAGGAAGGACCATCACTAAATTCAACGGAGTGATGATGCTTTGAGCTTCTTTAAACGATTTCGCATAGACAGCGATGGGAATCATTGCTCCGGCAAAAAATACGACCAAAGGAAATAATAGGCTGAACATAGCAAAGATGAATGAAGGCGTCAAAATGCTATGAACAACATCTAAAATCTCTTTGTTATGAACGATGTCTAAAAACTCAATCGAAACGAACAATCCCAATAATGCGCAACTTGCCGCCAACATACCAGATGTAACAATCACTAACATTTTTCCAACTAAAATTTGCCACCTCGAAACGGGTGTAGTTAACAACGTTTCAATGGTGCCACGTTCTTTTTCACCGGTAAATAAGTCGATTGCAGGATACATGCATCCAATAAATCCAAATGCGATAAAAATATAGGGTAAGATCCCACCTGCAAGTTGACCAATCATTTTTTTGTGACTTGCACAATTCTGGTAAACTGGAAGTAGAGGATGTAATTTTTCCGCGTCTACTCCTAGCTCTTTTAATCTGGTTTTTTCCGCAATATCAGCGAGGTAATTCATGTAGGATTCTGCTCGTTCTTGTCGTCCAATGGAAGTTGCATCAAATAACCATGTGAGTGGTATGGATGTTTTTGTTTGTGCGAGTTCTGCCTCATTCGTTGGAATGATTAGTCCAAGTTGGATATCGCCTTGTTCAATGGCACGTTTTAATACGCTGGAGTCCGAAAAGTTTTTCAATTCCATTTTACCCAATTCTTTTGGCATTTTTTTCAGTTGATTCTCGTACTTCTTTCCGAGATCACCCCAAATGCCAATGTTTACTTTTTCCTCACTTGCTTTTTTCTCGAAGGATGCGGAAATGTTGACGAAAAGTGTTAATGTGATTGGGAAAACGAGTAAGGGAATTAGCAACATCGTTCGCATGGTGCGTTTGTCGCGAAGGGTATCAATGAGTTCTTTTTTAAAGATGGTAAAGATCATGTGGAATGAATTAACGTTGAACAATACGGATGAATTCTTCCGTTAGGTTACTGGCTTCCATGTTTTGACGAAAATCGGACATTTGTCCCGAGTACTTGAGTTTCCCTTTGTGAACGATGGCCAAATCGTCACACAATAAATCAACTTCACTCATGATGTGACT
>JBEEIV010000311.1:0-2649 GCA_041169645.1 Bacteroidota bacterium | reverse complement strand
GCTTCTCACATGCCTTCGGGTTCAAAAGGAACTTACATGGTAGAAAGTCAGGCATTTAAGGATGCGACCATGGCTAAATTCATTACATCCAATCTAAAGCCTGCTACTTTTTTCATGCATTACAATGGAGCGTATCACAGTGATTTTTACCAAGGAATTATGTGGTATCTCCTGAAGGCAAAACCGGAGTTGCGCATCACCACGATTTCTACGGTAACACAATCTGATATCAATGCCTTGGAAAAAGAACATTTGGGTAAGGCTGATTTTATCATTTGTGTTCCCGAACAAATGACTCGAACGCATTAAACGCTATTTAATCCCGCGCTTCTTTTTGATGTTCTCGTAAGCGTCTTGTATTTGTTGGAATTTTTCTTTGGCGCCTTTTTGGTATTCCTCTCCCATTTGAGCTACTTTATCCGGGTGGAAGGCAATGGCCATTTTACGGTAGGCACGTTTTACGTCTTCATCACTGGCCGTGGCTTCAATCCCTAAGATTTTGTAATCTGAATCCGCACTGCGATAGAACATGTTTTTGACACTTTCAAATTCCATGGCTGGAATCCCGAGTTTATTGGCTAATTGTTCAATGATTTTCATTTCGCTATCATCCACATGCCCATCTGCTTTAGCCACTTGGAAGAGGTAATGTACCATTTGAATGCGGCCATCTACAGAAATTCTGTTCCGGATATCATTGCAAATGTCAGAGATTGGAATTTGTCCGTTATCTAAGAAATGCTTGAGTACTTGTAAGTGTTCCCGAGTGAATTGATTCCCAAATTGGGCAGTGAAAAAACTCTTGACGTAATCCAATTCCGCACGTTTTACAGAACCGTCTGCCTTCATAACTACCGCAGATAAGGCCATTAACATCGTGGGGAAATCGTATTGCGTCGCGCGTTGACGGTAATACTCAAAGCCGCTGCCTGAACTTTGTTGTGCTTGGGATTTGGTTTGATTCCCCCTACTCAGGAAATCAATAATGCTACCGATTACAAAACCGATAATGCCGTATTTAACTCTTCCAGTAAGAACGAGGAATCCAACCCCTAAAAACCACTTGTACAATTTCGTATTTTAATGCAAACTTACTAAGATTCTACCATACCGCTCACAGAACGTTGGATGAATTCGGTAAGTGCTTCACCTTTTAACAAGCCTTGAGATAACATGGCTAAGTCTACTAACTGTTTCACAGTTTCTTGCTGTCTAGCGCTTTTCATCTTCAATACTTTGCTCATTACCGGGTGATTTCCATTCACAACGAGTTGATACATTTCAGGAAAGGCACCATAAAAGCCCCCACCACCCATGCGTTGCTGTTCCATCATTCGACGAATAAACTCAGGTTGTGTTATCAGAATTGGCGCATCCTGTTCAGGCATTGATTCCAATTGCACCGTAAATTTCTCTTTGTTAACTGCGCCTTCAAACAAAGGTTTTAGTTTTTCCTCTTCGGCAGCACTTAATTTAGAAGGTATTTCCTCGCCTTTGTCAATTAGTTTATCTAAACTATCTGAATCAACTCTACTAAAACGAACTTTTTCATTTCCTTGTTCCAGTTTTTGAATCCAATGCGACGCTAAAGGTCCTTCTAAAATCAATACATCATATCCGCGGTCAGTCGCTTGTTTCACATAAGAGAATTGTCCTTCAGCATCAGAAGTGTAGAGTATAATAGTTTCTTCACTTTTATTGGTTTGATTGGCTTTTACCTTCTCAAGGTATTCTTCCATGGTAAAATATGCACCGCTTGTGTTTTTTAGTAAAGCAAACGATTTTGCTTTTTCTGCAAACTTCTCATCCGACAACATCCCATATTGAACAAAAATGTATAGGTCATTCCATTTTTCCTCAAAATCTTTACGGTCCTTATTGAACATCTCTGCCAATTTATCCGCAACTTTTTTGGTGATGTGCGCAGATATTTTTTTCACATTGGAGTCGCTCTGTAAATAAGAACGTGAAACATTCAACGGAATATCTGGGGAATCAATTACCCCGTGAAGTAGGGTTAAAAATTCAGGGACTATTTCTTCTACACTGTCCGTAATAAATACCTGATTGCTGTAGAGGTTGATTTTGTTTCGCTGAACTTCTACATTTTCTTTAATCTTAGGGAAGTAAAGAATCCCGGTTAAATTGAACGGATAATCCACATTTAAGTGAATGTTAAACAAGGGCGCATCAAAGGTAGAAGGGTAAAGTTCACGATAGAACGATTGATAATCCTCATCACTCAATGAAGCCGGTGACACAGTCCATGCCGGTTTTACATTATTCACTTGGTTCGGCACTTCAATGGCCACGCGTTTCACATTTCCCTTGTCATCTTTTTCTCCTTCTGGAGAATCAATATATTCTGTTTTAGTGCCAAAAAATACGGGAATAGGAAGGAATTTACAGTATTTGGAAAGGATTCCCTGTATTCTATTTTTATCATTAAACTCCAAGGCATCTTCATTGATGTATAAGATGATGTCCGTACCTCGGGTCGTTTTCTCTATTGGTGTAATGGTGTATTCTGGTGATCCATTACTTTCCCATTGCACCGCTTGTGCACCTTCATGACGAGATAAGGTTTGGATTTGTACCCGTTCTGCAACCATAAATGCGGAATAAAATCCTAATCCAAAATGACCAATG
>JBEEIV010000310.1:0-9828 GCA_041169645.1 Bacteroidota bacterium | reverse complement strand
ACAAAAATAAATATGTCAAATTACCCTACAATCATTGATGTGCGCACGCATGCAGAGTATAGTGGCGGCCATGTTGCCGGATCGATTAACATTCCTTTACAAGAAATTGCGAATAGAGTAGATGAGGTGAAAGAATTACCTCAACCCATTTTATTTTGTTGCGCTTCAGGGATGCGTTCTGGACAAGCAACAAACTATTTCAAATCCATTGGTGTAGACTGTGAAAACGGAGGCGGTTGGATGGAAGTTAACGGCCGGATTTAATAAAATTTAATCATAAAAGTTATGTCTATATTAGGAAAATTATTCGGAATGAAATCGGTTGATTTTAAACAATTGGTTCAAGAAGGTGCCGTTATTGTCGATGTGAGAACTCCAGGGGAATTCCAGGGTGGACACATCAAAGGATCAATCAATGTTCCGCTCCAAAGTCTTCAAGGATCTTTGGGGAAAATCCCAAAAAACAAAACAGTCATTACTTGTTGCGCTTCGGGAATGCGCAGTGCAAGCGCAAAGAGTTTGTTGAAATCTGCTGGTTATGCGGAAGTACATAACGGTGGCGGATGGATGAGCTTAAAGAGCAAAATCTAAAGAAATACCAAGATCGACAAGAATAGGATTAAACCTAATGAACGGATTAAATTCCCTTTGATCATTTCCTTTAAATACCAAGTAGGAAATTCCTCTGCTTTCAATTTTCGGTAAGCACGTGTCACAGAAACAGTTGCAAGAACGAACAACAATCCAATTGCAAGATAACTTGAAGCAACAAATGGCATCCATTTAAAGGTCATATTCACGAAAAACAAGATTAATATCGCTACCAGTATGCCAAATAGCTGCAGCGATTTTTCTTTTGTGGTATGATTGATTAATTTCAATTTGAAGTCATCATCCAGTTGAGCAATGGCTCTTTGGAGCATTCTTCGGCTCAAAATGATGCTAAGAATTAACGGAATGTAAGCGATGAGTATGTTTTCCATCTTACTTGTTGTTTTCAAGAATGTACATTAGTACTTTTTCCATCAAATGTGCTCGGTCTTTTCCTGTTACATTGTGCTTGTGCATTGGATAAATAAAGTCGTCAACCTGCACACCGTTTTCGATGAATGATTTCAACAAAGCTTCATTGTGCTGCATGACCACCACGTCATCGATTGACCCATGAATTAATAATAAATCACCAGTTAAATTTTTCGTGTGGTTCAACAAAGAGTTTGCTTCGTAACCCGCTTTATTTTGTTCGGGACGATCCATGTAGCGTTCTCCATACATGATTTCATAGTACTTCCAGTCGGTTACGGGTCCGCCTGCCACTCCTACTTGGAAAACTCCAGGTTGACGTAGCATCAGTGAGGTGGTCATGAATCCGCCGAAGGACCAGCCATGAACAGCCAATCGATTGCCATCCACATAGTTCAAGGATTTCAGAAAATCAACTCCCGACAATTGGTCTTCCATTTCAACAGTTCCAAGTTGACGGTGAATTTGCGATTCGAAGGCAAAACCACGCTCACCAGATCCTCGATTATCTAATGTAAAAATGATGTATCCTTGATTCGCCATCCAATGCATCCATAGATTGGCACCAGCCATCCAAGAGTTTGTGACCATTTGGGCATGTGGTCCACCATACACGTAAACCATCACTGGGTATTTTTTAGAAGGGTCAAAATTGCTTGGTTTGATCATGCGATAATACAAGTCTGACCCATCTTTTCCTTTAATCGAGCCAATTTCCGTTGTCCCCACATTGTATTCATTCAATTTGTCTTTGGACTCCATGAGTGGTTTTGCCATTTTTCCATTGTTGGTCCACAACATGGCTTTGTACGGGACGGTTAAGCTAGAAAAGGCATCCATAAAATACGTTCCATTTGCGGACAAACTAAAGCTATGGGTTCCTTCTTCTTTGGAAATTAATTCGGTATTTCCTTTTAGATCACAGCGGTAAACCATCGTATTCGTGGGATTTGGTCCTGTAGCAGCATAATACAAGGAAGAACCATCTTTTGTTGCACACAAAATATCCTTAACCACAAATGTGTGGTTACTCAGTTTTTGTTTTAGTTGACCATTGAAATCGTACAGGTAAAGGTTGTTATATCCATCGCGCTCTGAAATCCATACAAAGTCGTTGGAGGATTCGCTAGGGAAGAATGCAGGATGCTCTGGTTCGATCCATTTGTCGTTTTTCTCTTCAAACAAGGTTTTAACGAACTTTCCTGTTTTTGCGGAGTAGACATTGAGCCACATGTGGTTTTGATCGCGGTTTACTTCGGCTACAACGATGAATTGCTCGTCTGGTGTGATCGCCAAATTGGTGAAGTAATCGTCCGCAGCTCCTCTTGGATTGATGTATAATGTTTTTTTCGATTTGACGTTGTAAATTCCTACACGCGGCTTTTCGGATTTTTGTCCGGCCATCGGATACTTAATGGAAACCAAAGAAGCAGGTGTTGTGTTGACATCCAACAAGGGATAATTGTGAACCTCGGTCTCGTCTTTTTGATAAAAAGCCAAAAAACTTCCGCTGTTTGACCAAAAAATCCCACCAGAGATACCAAATTCATTGCGCGCTATGGATTGACCTGAAACAATGTTTTTGTCGGAGTTTTTTGTAATGGCGCGCCCGTCGAGGTAAAGGTTATTGTCAATGGTGTAGGCAAGTTGATTTGAAGCCGCATGATACGCGTGATTCGCGGAGTTAGCGGCTGCATTTTTCAGGATTTTTCCCGAATTTGATTGGATGTCAAACCGCGCGATTGTCTGTCCATCGTTTAACAAAAGCGTGTGGTCATTTTCCCAAACTGCACCAAAAAAATTGGCATAATTGCTTCCGATTATTTTATTGCAGGCGTCAATGTTGATCAACTCGGCAGATTTATCATTGGAGACCGAAGATTGATACATGATTTTATAATCCTTGCTACAAGTTGTATAGGCATTGTCGCTCATCCACATGAAATTGTTGACGCGCTCAGGTGATACGCTTCGTTGCAGAAGAACGGATTCTTTGACGCTCATCTCTTTTTTTTGAGCAAATGCGAAAGGAGATAAAACTAAAATGAAAGGAAGAATAAATCGTTTCATGTGCGTTGAATAAATTGATTAAAAAAATGTTCTAAAGGTTTGCCAGCATCGTAACACCGTAGTATGGTTTGATCCAGCTCATCAGACAACAGATGTTCCGCCGGAAATTCAGCGTAAAAATACCATTGTTTATTGAAAATGAGCAATTCTTGTTGTGCAGCTTCTTTCAAGTGAGCTGGAAGGACTTTGTTTTTCTCACCGAGGATTTCCCCGAAAGTCTTTTTAAAGGTCTTAGAGCTGTAAATGGAACGAAATTCATCCATGTTTGCTGCAATTCCTTCACGAACAGCTTCCAGGTCTTCCTTTTCGATTTCGTAAATACCACCGTATGCTCGGACATGTTCCGGACTCAACTCAAAGTAAATGCCATTGACAGCCTTGCTTTTCTTACCATTTGGGGCCACAACAGCCGAACACATGAGTTTGTAAGGTGTTTTGTCTTTCGAAAATCGGATGTCTCGATTGATGCGAAACACGCAATCTTTTGCTTGGAGGTCCTGGAATTGAACATCCTTTTCACTTAGCTTTTGGATGAGGTGTTGGGTAAAGGCGTAAAACGGTTTTTTGACGGATGCCTCATAGCGTTTCCGGTTCTCATCGAACCATGTTTTGTGGTTGTTTCCAGCCAATTCGATAAAGAAATGGAGGTAATCTTCAGTGAAAAATGACATGAGACGAAGGTAGCGAATTTCCTTAGAAAGAACCTAGAAAAAGCATACAAAAAGCGTTTGCACGATTAAACTAGAATGTGTATCTTTGCACCCGATTAAATAATTTTTAAAAAATAATCTTATGAATTCTTACGAAACTGTTTTCATTTTAACTCCCGTTTTGTCTGATGATCAGGCAAAGGAAGCAGTACAGAAATTCGAAGGTGAGATTAAATCACTTGGTGGTTCAATCAAGCATTCGGAGAACTGGGGTTTGCGCAAGTTGGCGTACCCAATCCAGAAAAAATCCACTGGTTTCTACTTTTTAGTAGAATTCCAAGCGGAAGGAAATGTTGTTGCTAACTTCGAATTGATGATGAAGCGAGATGAACGAGTTTTACGTTTTTTAACGGTAAAAATGGACGTTGATCATGTTACTTACTCAGAGAAAAGACGCGCAAAAGCTGGAGCTACTGCCTAACTCATTGTTAACCTTAAAAAATTAAAAGAGATGTCAAACGATATTCGTTATCTAACCCCGATTAATATTGATATTAAGAAGGACAAATACTGCCGTTTCAAGAAAAGCGGTATCAAGTTTATTGATTATAAAGATGCTAACTTCTTATTGAAATTAGTAAACGAACAAGGTAAAATTCTTCCACGTCGTATCACTGGTACTTCTGCGAAATACCAAAAGAGAGTCAACAAAGCGATCAAACGTGCACGTCACCTTGCGATCCTTCCATACGTTGGTGATATGTTGAAATAATCATTTGTTGAACAGAAAAACTGAAAAGTCATGGAAATTATCTTAAAGAAAAACGTTGATAAATTAGGATACGCGAACGAAATCGTTACCGTAAAACCTGGATATGGTCGTAACTTCTTGATTCCTCAAGGATACGCGATTCTAGCTACAGCTAGCGCAAAGAAAGCACATACTGAGATTATGCGTCAAAAATCTCACAAAGAATCTAAAATGTTGGCAGAAGCTCAAGAATTGGCTGCTAAAATTGCTGATTTGACCATCACGATTGCTACAAAAGCAGGAGAGAATGGAAAAATCTTTGGTTCTGTGAATACCGTTCAATTAGCTGATGCTTTACGTGCATTAGGATTTGATATTGATCGCAAATCATTGAAAATTAAAGATGAGCCAATCCGCGAGATTGGAACATACGAAGTCGAAGCAAACCTTTACAAAGGTGTAAAACAAGCTTTCAAATTCGAAGTGGTAAGCGAATAAGCTCTCACGAAAAAAATAAGAAAAAACTCTTTCCATTTGGAAGGAGTTTTTTTTTGTCCGCTTTCTTTGTTTCTAAGAAATCACTACTTTTATTGTCGCATGTCAAACAGCAATAACCCTTGTGTTCTTTGGTTTTTTGGACTTTCTGGTTCGGGGAAATCCACTTTGTCTACTTTACTTTTTGAACGGCTTAAATCGCAGGGTTATGCTGTTTTTTGCATCGATGGAGATCAATTGCGTAATGGACTGAATCAGGATTTAGGTTTCTCATCCCAAGATCGAATGGAAAATATCCGTCGTGCAGCTGAACTAGCTAAATTATTATCGAGTAACTACAACATTGTTTTAGCTTCGTTTATTACGCCTGAAGAAGTTCATCGAAATAAGGTGCGCGAACTTATAGGTGATGCTGTGAAGTTCATTTTTGTTGATGCCGACCTAGAGACCTGTCGTTCACGCGACCCGAAAGGATTGTATCAACGGGCCCATTCAGAAGCAATTTCTGATTTTACAGGAATTTCGGCTCCCTTTGAACGTCCAAATCATGCAGATTTAGTCTTGGATACAGCGAAAAACAACGAGGATGATTGTTTGGAACAACTGTTAGAAACTTTTTCACTAGGTAAATGAATTATCGACTGAATTATTTGGAGGAACTGGAGGCGGAAGCGGTCTTTGTATTGCGCGAAACCTATGCTCAATTCCAGCATCCCTGTATTTTGTTCTCAGGTGGTAAAGATTCGATTGTGTTGACGCATCTTGCAGCAAAAGCTTTTGCACCTGGACCCATTCCATTTGATTTATTACACATCGATACCGGTCATAATTTTCCTGAAACACTTGCGTTTCGCGATGAATTAACCAGTCGCCTAAAAGTAAACTTGCGTGTGGGGAAGGTAGCGGATTCTATCAGCAGACGAACAGCACAAGAAGAGCGAGGACCAAATGCCAATCGCAATCGTGCTCAATCCATTACACTATTGGAATGTATGGAATCATTTGTTTTTGATGCTGCCATTGGTGGCGGAAGACGTGACGAGGAAAAAGCACGTGCAAAGGAACGGTTTTTCTCTCACCGTGATGCGTTTGGACAGTGGGACCCAAAAAATCAAGGTCCAGAATTATGGCATTTATTAAATGGACGAAAGCATGAGGGGGAACACTTTCGTGTTTTTCCAATCAGCAACTGGACAGAATTAGATGTTTGGGAATACATCCTCAAAGAAGGAATTGCTTTGCCTAGTTTGTATTTTGCACATGACCGTACTTGCGTGATCAGAAAGAATAGCATTTTGGCGCAATCTCCATTTCTTGTGCCCCATGAAACAGATGAAATTCAGGATTTGAAAGTGCGCTTTAGAACAATTGGTGACATGACCATTAGTGGTGCAATGGAGTCGAATGCCTTGACCGTGGAAGAAATCATCCTTGAATTAAAAGAAATGAATCAATCCGAACGAGGAAATCGCGCAGATGATTATCGCTCTGAATCTTCCATGGAGGACCGTAAAAAAGAAGGGTATTTCTGATGAAGGAACGAAAGGACATATTGCGTTTTACGACTGCTGGAAGCGTGGATGATGGAAAAAGTACGCTCATTGGTCGTTTGCTCTATGATTCCCATCAAATCCCGCAGGATCAAATTGAGTTGGTACAGCAAATTTCACAGCGTAAAGGTTTGGATACATTGGATTTATCACTCTTTACAGATGGATTAAAAGACGAACGGGCTCAAGGGATCACGATTGATGTGGCATACCGTTATTTCGCTACCGAAAAACGAAAATTCATCATTGCGGATACACCTGGACACCTTCAATATACGCGTAACATGGTAACAGGAGCCTCGACGGCAAATGCCGCTATCATACTAATTGATGCGCGAAAAGGAGTATTGGAACAAACACGTAGACACAGTTTCATTGCTTCTTTGTTGCAAATTCAACACCTCATTGTGTGTGTGAATAAAATGGATCTTGTGAATTATAATCAAGATCATTTTGATCAAATCGTTGCTTCTTTTCTGGATTTTTCCGCCAAACTAGATATCGTCGATGTTCAGTTTATTCCCATTTCTGCTTTGATGGGAGATCATGTTGTGCATCGCTCTGAAAACATGCCGTGGTATCAAGGAGCAACCTTACTGCACACACTAGAGCATGTATCTGTTGCGAATGAAGTGAATCAAATCGATTTTCGTTTCCCTGTTCAACATCCCATACGAATTGATCATGGATCTGTTCAAGATTACCGAGCGTATGCTGGCAAGGTAGAAAGCGGAATCGTTCGTGTTGGCGATGAAATCCAGGTCCTTCCAGGTAAACATGTTTCCAAAGTCAAAGCCATCAAAGGAATGAACGGGGATCTAGAAGAGGCATTTGCTCCTCAATCGATTTCTCTGGAACTAACGGATGAATTGGATGTTTCTCGAGGTGATGTGTTGGTTAAACCGAACAATCAACCATTGGAACTCCGACAATTTTCGGCTATGTTGTGTTGGATGAGCACTGAGTCGTATGTTCCCGGAAGAAAGTACATTCTCCGTCATACAACGAAAGAGGTTAAAACATTGATCAAATCCATACTTTATGTGTATGATGTGCAGACTTTAAAGCGAGATGAATCAAGTTTGGTTTTGAATGCTAATGACCTGGCTCGGGTAGAGTTACACGTAGCCGCTCCCATTTTTGTTGATTCCTATCGGAAAAACAAAGCAACCGGATCCTTTATTTTGATCGATGAACAATCCAACGAAACAGTTGCGGCAGGAATGATTTCTTAACGTTTTTCCAAATAATTTTTTACATAATCGGAAATCCCTTCTTCCAGGCTATAAAAAGGGTGTGGATAACCGATCGAATGTAATTTTGCCATATTTGCCTCCGTGAAATATTGGTATTTGTCTCGGATGTCAAGTGGTGTGTCAATGTATGAAATGGACGGTTCTAGATCAAGTGCTTGAAAAGTTAAACTAGCTAAATCTAGGAAGGTGCGCGCTTTCCCTGAACCAAGGTTGTAAATTCCTGAATGCTCCTGGTGATTCAAAAAGAACTCACATACTTTCGCGACATCTTTCACATACACAAAATCCCGTAATTGTTCGCCGTCTTTATATTCAGGATGATGTGAACGAAACAATTGCATGTGTCCTTTCTCTTTGATTTGGCGATGGGTATGAAACACAACACTCGCCATGCGTCCTTTGTGGTATTCTTTTGGACCATAGACATTGAAAAACTTTAATCCAGCCCAGAATGGTGGAGTCTCTGTTTGTTGTATCGCCCATTTGTCGAATTCGTTTTTCGAAATTCCGTAATGATTCAAAGGTTTTAAGTTTGGAATAACGTCGTTCGAGTCTTCGTAACCGTATTCTCCGAGTCCGTAAGTCGCCGCACTACTTGCATAAACTAAAGGAATGCGATTCGCGGAACATATTTTCCAAATGGATTTGGTGTAATTTAAGTTAAGCGTATCGAGTAAATCTAGGTTTTTTTCCGTCGTATCGGTACGCGCGCCTAAATGAAAAACGAAATCCACTTGATCGGCATTTTGTTCAAACCAAGGTATAAAAGCAGAACGGTCTAATGTCGATTGAAATTTCGTATGAATCCAATTTTCTTTTTTTGCTTCGTGAGAAAAATCATCTACCAACATCAGATCTGTATGACCTAGTGCATTGAGGTGATCCACTACGTAGCTCGCTATAAATCCGGCTGAACCCGTTACAACTATCATACGGCGTTTTTAGAATAAACCGTTGATTTCGGCATCAATGGAATTAATGATTTTCCCAAGGTCTTCTTGATTCTCTGGAAAACGGTTGTTATCGATATCGATAATCAAAACTTTGCCTTTATCGTAAGTCGATATCCACGCTTCGTAACGCTCATTAAGTCGTTTCAAGTAATCTAAGCGGATGCTTTCTTCGTAATCACGACCACGTTGTTGAATTTGATTGACAAGCGTAGGAACACTTGCGCGTAAATAAATCAATAAGTCTGGTGCTGAAACAAATCCATCCATCAAATTGAAAAGTGAAAAGTAATTTTCGAAATCGCGTGTTGTCATCAATCCCATGGAGTGAAGGTTCGGTGCGAATATGAATGCGTCCTCGTAAATGGTTCGGTCTTGAATCACCGTGTGTGCTGTTTCTTTGATCTCTTGAATTTGCGTAAAACGACTATTCAAATAATAAATTTGTAGGTTGAATGACCAACGTTGCATGTCGTCATAGAAATCATTCAAATATGGATTTTGGTCCACATCTTCGTAATGTGTGTCCCAGCCATAATGTTTTGATAATAAATTGGTTAAAGTGGTTTTTCCCGATCCGATGTTTCCTGCGATTGCAACGTGCATAATTTCTTTTTTAGAAACGCTAATTTACGATATTTCCGAGGAAGAAAAAAACGAGAAAGGCGAGTATTTTATCCAATTCAGGTAATTTTTTAGTCTTTTTAAATGGAAACAAAATCAGCTTGAAAAAGAATCGTTCGAGATGGACTCATTCGATTTTATTGCTTTTGTTGATTGTGTAGATGAATATGGTCCTTCCTTTCTGTATACCGAGAAAATCGGAGTTCAAATTAAATGAACTAATTTGCTCGTTATTTGGGATACTCCAGTAGGGTGGAGCTTGATCATTTCGAAAAGTTTGGGTTTCAATTTTACCGGTATTTAAAAGATAAAAGGTATTATTTCGAATTTGGAATTGGTCGCTTTTCGTAAGTTCATACGTTTCCACAAAATTCAATAAGAAATCATAGCAATTCACCGTTCCAGATTCAAAAAGAACAAATAATTTATCTTGGTATTCAAGCATTTGAACAATTCCGG
>JBEEIV010000309.1:0-4286 GCA_041169645.1 Bacteroidota bacterium | reverse complement strand
CTAGAGTTTTTCGAAGTACCAACTGTAATCCAATAGATCACTTGTCAATAGATAGACGGGTAAACTGATGGAAAGTAACCAGAGAACGACGATGCAAAATTTTAAAAGACGTCCAGCATCTCTTCGAACAGGTGCTAATAAAGTCGCGTTGACATGGGAAGCCAAAAGATCATCGTTGTTTTCATCCGACATACTTAAGTATTTCCTCAGGGCAGGTGTTTCTTCAATCAGGACCTCTTTAATTTTCGCATATTCCTCATTCGTTAAATCATCATATGTTGATTCATACCGCACTCCTTTTCCATCTAGAATAGAACGCAGGTGATAATTACGTTGAAAACTCCTCACTTTAAAGCCCATTAAAAATCCAAATACCAAAATGACATAACTATCAATAAACCAACCCACAACAATCATGGCAAGGGACGAAATCAATGCAAAAACCATCAAAAACAAATCGCGTTTTCGGTTGACAAACAATTTAAAAAGTTGGCCACCGTCCAAGGGATCAATCGGAAGTAGATTAATGACATTTAGAAAAAGAAAAAGAAAACTCAACTCGAGCATCCACTCTTGACGGTAAATGGTCGCAAAAACAAGTAGCAATGATCCAATCAAAACACCTGGAAATGGTCCTGCAGAAATAACGAAAAAACTTTCTCTTTGAGAATATTTCTCTTTGTTACCTTGTACAAAAGCACCCATGAGCGGTATGAACAACATGCGAACATTGTCGTACTTGAAGATTTTCATCAGGATAAAATGACCCATTTCATGAATGAAAAGAACCATAATCAAGAAGAGAACAAAACTAATTTGATCTTTGAAAATGAATAAGAAGGTTCCAAAAAAAAGAACCATCGAAAAGAATGTCAATCCCCAATTGCCTTCAACCTTTACTTTTTCAATAACCGGTTTCGGTGGATATAGGTCGAACTCTTCCATGCTACATGCCTGGCATTCCGCCCATTCCTTTTAACTTACTCATCATCCCCATCATGTTACGAGGATTGCTCATCATTTTCATCATTTTACGCATGTCTTCAAATTGCTTCATCAATTTATTGACGTCCTGAAGACTCGTTCCACTTCCTTTTGCGATGCGTGCTTTACGTGTTGTATTTAATAAACCTGGATTTGCTCTTTCTTTTGGTGTCATGGATAAAATGATCGCCTCCACTCCTTTGAATGCATCATCCGGAACATCTACATCCTTCATGGCTTTGCCCATTCCTGGAATCATCCCCATTAAGTCCTTGACATTCCCCATTTTTTTAATTTGTTGCAACTGTGCTAAGAAATCATTGAAATCAAATTGATCCTTCATGATTTTCTTTTGCAACTTCCGCGCTTCTTCTTCGTCGAATTGCTCCTGTGCACGTTCCACTAAGGAAACCACATCACCCATTCCTAGAATACGGTCCGCCATACGAGAAGGATAGAATACATCCAAGGCATCCATTTTTTCACCTGTCCCGACGAACTTAATCGGCTTATTGACAATGGCTTTAATCGAAAGCGCAGCACCACCTCGGGTATCACCGTCCAATTTCGTTAATACAACGCCATCAAAATCAATGCGATCATTAAATGCCTTTGCCGTATTTACAGCATCTTGACCAGTCATCGAATCCACAACAAACAAGGTTTCATTTGGCTGAACAGCAGCTTTAACTTGCGCAATTTCGTTCATCATTTGCTCATCAATCGCTAAACGACCAGCGGTATCGATAATGACTACATTAAATGCTTTACTTTTTGCATATTGAATAGCGCTTGTAGAAATGGAAACAGGACTTTTATCCTCTCTATTCGAATAAACTTCGATGTCCAACTGCTCACCCAATACATGCAACTGATCAATTGCAGCGGGACGATACACGTCACAGGCAACCAAGAGCACTTTTTTACCCTTTTTATTTTTCAGATAGGAACCTAGTTTGCCCGTGAAGGTAGTCTTTCCAGATCCCTGAAGTCCTGACATAAGGATGACGGATGGATTTCCCTTTAGGTTAATTTCCGATTCGTTACCTCCCATCAATTCCACCAATTCTTCGTGGCAGATTTTGATCATTAATTGTCCAGGAGAAACAGCCGTAAGTACATCTCGACCCAATGCTTTCTCCTTGACGGTATTCGTAAATTGTTTTGCTGTATTAAAGTTAACATCGGCATCTAATAAGGCACGACGCACTTCTTTGAGTGTTTCCGCAACATTGATTTCTGTAATCTGTCCTTGTCCTTTTAGAACCTTAAACGCGCGTTCAAACTTATCCGTTAAATTTTCAAACATAGCAATCCAATAATTTTAAGGGACAAAGATAGCCAAATTTGGGATGAAATCCCTTAGATATATAGGAAAAATCAGTGAACAGTTACATTACATGATTTCCGTCACAATCTCCTTTTCCTGCATGATTTTCCGCAAGTTGATCAAGGCATAGCGCATTCTTCCAAGCGCGGTATTGATGCTGATATTTTCAGACTCAGCAATTTCCTTGAAGGACAAATCTTGGAATATCCGTTTTTCCACAATTTCGCGCTGAACTTTCGGTAAATGATCGAGCATCAGTAGCAGTTGCGCGTCCAATTCCTCCGATGATTTTTCCTGTAGGTAATTTTTCTCTTCCGTAGCGATGCGTTGAAAAAGACTAAACTCTTCATTGAAACTATTGCGTTCCGATAAAATTCGAACTTTACTTTGTTTTCGAAAATGGTCAATAACCAAGTTATGTGCGATGCGGGTAGCCCATGGTAAAAATTTACCCTCTTCATTGTATTTTCCAGATTTTACATTCTGGATGACCTTAATAAAGGTATCTTGGAAAATGTCGTTCGCTAAATCAACATCTTTTACCTTCATGTAAATGAATTTGAACAGTTGATTTTTATAACGATTCAATAGCACCTCAAAGGCACTCTCTTGATCATTAATGTATAAACGGATTAATTCAGAATCGCTTAACGATGATAAAACCATAACTTACATTTTCTGCTGAAAAGTCAACAATTAAAAGTAAATTTGATCTATAGGCGTTCTTTTAGGTTTAGTTAGGACGAATATAGAATTATTTTTTTTACCCACCAAACACAGACCTAAAAAAAATTGTCAAATATTAGTAAAATCCGATTTTTAGGATTGGTTACACTTTTCGTGTTTCCTGTGCCAGGTTATTTTTTATTGAATTATTTTCAAGGTACCTACTGGCAACAATTTTTGGACCTAGAGCACATCAATGCAATTGCAATAGGCTATGGAATCGAGTTTGGAATTGCTTACGCTTTCATTGCTTTTCTCTTCATGAAAGCACCTATTTTCGAATTCCTACCAAATAAAGTAGATCGCATTTTAAATAATTTACCACTCACCTACCTGGACGGCATATTCTTATCACTTTGCGCGGGAATTGGAGAAGAACTTTTATTTCGTGCTGGAATTCAACCCCTACTTGGACCTTGGATAACTTCAGTGCTTTTTGTTGCTTTGCACGGTTATTTAAATCCTTGGAATTTGACTTTCTCTCTTTATGGATTGATCGTACTACCTTTTATTTTCGTCATTTCATTCGGGTATGTGCATTTTGGACTTTGGTTTGCCATTGGCGCGCATTTTTCTTACGATGCAGTTTTATTTACTATGATGATTCATGAAAAGAAGTCGAGAAGGCATCTTTTTTAATGTGACGCTTGACTAGATTGCTTAAATTTGACGCATGAAAGTGAAATCGAGTCTTTACGATTGGTGCAATTATGTGTATTGGCTTATGGCCTTGTTGATCATCCTTCAAACCGACAAGTTTGCACTTCACCTCTATTTCAATTCATTTTGCACACGCACTGGAGATTTCCTCATGCCCTACCTCACGCATTTTGGAGATGGAATTACACTTCTCGCGTTGGCAGTAATCATCTTTGTGATGAAAAGTAAAAGGCTAGCCATTTTTATCTTCATTGCCTTTCTCATCTCCTCTGGACTTGTACAATTTCTCAAACATTTCATTTTTGAATATCACATGAGACCCATGTTTATCTTTCAACACGTGAAAGAATTTCACACCATTGATCATTTCGACTACCATATGTCTCAGAGTTTTCCATCGGGACATGCCACGAGCGCCTTTGTACTCTTTACCTTTCTTGCTCAGAACTTTACCAAATCATGGAAAGGACAACTTTTCTTTTTTATTGCTGCGCTTTTTGTCGCATTTACTCGTGTATATTTATCTCAACATTATTTCGAAGATATCTTTGTCGGATCCATCATCGGTTTTCTCAGTATGAAATAC
>JBEEIV010000308.1:0-2638 GCA_041169645.1 Bacteroidota bacterium | reverse complement strand
TGATAAATTCGAAATTAAGATTCCATTCCAAGGAAGCAAAACAAGGCTCAGAAATGGGATATGTACTACCTAACAGTAAACCACAGTATTTCGAAAGGGTCTTGCTCGTGCATTCTTTTTTCTCCAACAAAACGTTTAATGCTGCAAGCTCCTCAATGCGTTTTCCGTTGGCGATTTCTTGCGAAAACTGCTCCAACAATTGAATCGATGTTTTCGGTAAGATTTCTAACGAAGATTCTAAACCACGAATGAAGGAATAGTAACTCTTTCCATAATCAACATACGCATAAGGATCTCTTGAACCGTGCGCAACAAAATCCATCATCATGGGAATTCTCCCTAGTTGCCGAGTTAACAAATCAAAATCCTTAACCAGGTCCTTTTTCATTTGCAGGTTAGATTCATCAATTGCTTTAAAAATTCGCTCTTTGGTAATGCGGTCGAACTGAATGGTAGATGTTCCTGGCATGAATTGACTTCCAGTAGAAATCAAATGCCTCAAATTGTCCTTGTTATACGTGGTATCTCCGTATAGCGCAATGGGTACCATGTAGTTATTGGCGTAATTGCCAATAAAATCGATAACTGTAAGGTATTCTTTATCGCTCGCTTTTCTTAAGCCACGCCCCAATTGCTGAACAAAAATTATAGCCGATTGCGTCGGCCTTAGCATAATAATTTGATTGATTTTAGGAATATCAATCCCTTCGTTAAAAATGTCAACCGTGAAAATATAATCCAATTGATCGGATCGGTCATTACTTTCTAATCGTTCAATGGCTTTCGCACGTTCATCCTCATGATCCTCCCCAGTCAATGCTATGGTTTGATAAAAATGCTGCTTACGATTTCTACGTTTATTGAATTCATTTGACAGGGCTCGGGCTTCTTCTTTTCTTGAACAAAAAATCAAACCGCGCACATTACCATCATCACATCCATAGAATTCTGCACTTGCTTGAATTCGATCTACCCGTTCTTTGGCTGTTAATAAATTGAAATCGCTCTTATCTTCAATTGGCACACCATTTACCGAAAGATCGGCGACACCATAATAATGAAATGGACTTAGAATCTCCTCTTCAAGTGCCCGATGTAGACGAATTTCATATGCAATATTATAATCAAATGCTTTAAAAACATCGTAACCATCCGTTCGTTCCGGTGTTGCCGTCATACCTAACAGAAACTCGGGTTCAAAATATCCCATGATGCGTTGATAGGAAGAAGCACCAGCTCGGTGGGTTTCGTCAATTACGATGTAATCAAAATGAGTCTTAGCAAAGCGCGAAAGGTGCTCTTCTTTGGACAAGGTTTGTATAGTAGAAAAGATAAAATCCGCATCAACCTCGCGTTCATCTCCTGAATAAAGGCCCATAGTGAACTGATCACCGTATATGGCTTTATAGGTTTCCATCGCCTTTTTAGCAATAGTTAATCGATGCACAAGGAATAAGAACTTTTTCGGTTTGAACACATTGACATCAAAGGCCGATAAATATGTTTTACCTGTCCCTGTGGCCGAAATTAAAAGGGCTTTTTTCTTTCCATCTTTCCGTAAGCGATTAATATTTTCAAGTGCCTCACGCTGCATCAAGTTTGGTTTGATTTCCTTCACTACTTCGCCTTCAAAAGGCATTTGGATACGGCGATTTCGTTCCAATTGACTGCGATAATACAAATCGTAGGTCGTAATCCAAGTTGCATCTACCTCAGTAGCAGCGGAAAATTCCGCATTAAAGGAGGCAACAGATTGTGCAATAAGCTCGCTTGAATCCGTTGCAGTAACCTTGAGGTTCCATTCTTTATTTAGACTTAATGCGCTTGCTGTAAGGTTAGAACTCCCGATAATAAGGTTATAAAAATTCCCCTTTCTAAAAATATACCCTTTAGAATGGAAGTCCCCATCCGTAACAATTTTCAACTCAATATTTTCAAAATTCAAAAGCCAACGCAAAGCCTCAGGTTGGGTGAAATTCAAATACTGAGAAGCTAAAATTTTACCTGGTATTTTACGCTCCTCGAGCTCTTTTAAGGTTTGTTTTAATGAGGCAATCCCACTCGTGGTGATAAACGCTACCGAAAACATAAACTCATCACAGTTCCGTAACTCTTGCTCAATGGTAGTGAGTACCTTCTTACCTGTAGATTTATCATTGAGCAATAATTCAGGACGAAAAGAGCGCAATGAATCATGCGCCTGATCAATGAATCCCGTAGTTAAACTACCTTGTAATTGGTGAAGATTTGGATTCATCGTTTCATCAATTCATCAACAATGGGCACATCCGCTTCCGCCCAGTCCAAGGAGGGCAAGGAGGCTGGATCTAGCCAACGGTAAGCCAGGTGTTCTGTGAGTTGGGGTTCTTCGTTCGAGGTACCGCGATAGGTATGCATGGTCAGGTGAAAATCCGGATAGCGGTGTTCTACCACCATCAGCTTTTCTCCTACGACAAAGTCCATGTGGAGCTCTTCCCGAATTTCGCGCGCAATGGTTTCTTGTTCCGTTTCGTTAGCCTCTATTTTTCCACCGGGGAATTCCCATTTTTCTGAAATGTACGGGAGTGCGGATTTTCCGCGCTGTACGCAGAGAATTTTTCCATTACGTTGAATGACAGCCGCTACCACCGTTACGTGT
>JBEEIV010000307.1:0-7054 GCA_041169645.1 Bacteroidota bacterium | reverse complement strand
TGGTCCAATTGAAAATTGTATACCGTGGTTACTAACGACCATGTAATCATTTCCCTTTTTTTTGGATTTAACAAATCCTCCTTGTCCAAAAGAAAATGAACTGATTAAGACAGAAAATGCTATGAGGTATTTCATTATAGCTAAAATTTAAAGTCCGCACTTTTTTCCAAAAGGATGTCCATCACGATTTTCGAATCCCATTCTGATTCAATATTTGGGAGTGCCATGATTTCATCCATGATTTCATTTTGAATATTCCCTTGTTTGTAAGCATCGCTATATCGGATGTTACTAAAGGTCACTTGGGAATATAACGGCAGCCATCGTTCTGGGTACAATTCACTGAATTTCGCTTCAATTTTTTTGCGTAATATGAATGAAGGATCTGCCACGTAATCACGCATTACATAGTAGTTATCGACGGATAAATCTTGCAGCGCATCACCATCTGGTTTTCGTTCAATGCTGTATTCTGCAAAAATGGCATCCCAATCATGGTTGTGTTTGTGCATTAAGCGATTCATTACCGTACAATCTTCAAATCCGGCATTCATTCCTTGACCGTAAAATGGAACGGTGGCATGTGCTGCATCACCCATGAGCGCCACCTTGCCGTTGGCCCAAGGATAACATCGAATAATCGCTAAATTGGATAAGGGATGATCTTCCCACGCATCCGCAATGTTCGGCATCATTTCATAAAAATCCGGGAAAGTCGTTTGGAAGAAATTGTTGACCGCTTCACGTGATGTCAATTTATCGAAGGAATTCTCTCCGCCTTCATGTGGCATGAAAAGGGTGCACGTAAATGAACCGTCTTCATTGGCCATTGCCATAAGCATAAAACGCCCTCTTGGCCAAATATGAAGTGCATTCTTGTCAAGTTTATGTGTACCGTCTGGATTCGCTGGTAGTAAAATTTCGCGGTATCCATCAGCGATGTAATTTTGACTGTAATTGAAACGATTCAATTTTTGAAATGAGTTGTATCGAACGGCAGAAAATGCGCCATCTACGCCAAAAACCAAGTCAGCTTTCACGGTAATCTCTTCGTTGGTCAGCGTATTGGTCAATGTGACAATTCCGGCCGAAAGATCAACTTTTTTACAATCATGGTTGTAGTGAATGGTTGCATTTCCATGTTTTTCTGCCATGTCCATCATGACAGCATTCGTTTTTCCTCTTGAAATGGAATAGATTGCTTGTCCTTCTTTTCCGTAAGGCTGATAGCTCAAATTCCCTTGTAAGTCGTGCATCATTCTACCGTACATCGGAATCCCAATTTTACGAATTTCGTCTCCAACTCCTACGGCATCCAACGCCGTCCATCCTCGCACGGAAAGCGCTAAATTAATCGACTTTCCGGCACTGATTTCTGCTTTTCGGATATCTGGACGTCTTTCATAAATGGTTACGTTATAACCGGCTTTGGACATATAAACTGCCCAAAGTGATCCAACTAATCCTGCTCCAATGATGACGACTTCTTTTTTAGGTTCCATTTCTTGCTTGTTAAGGTAATGCTGATCGTCTAATTTGACTCCAAGCAAAGTTAAAAACTATGACGGATGAATCGACCAAAAGAAATAGAATTTTCAACAGAATGAATCGGAAAACTATTTTCGATTCAAAAAGGTAATGTTGCGCTTTAATCCTTTGAATTTGGTTCTTTTTACGGCGCTCCGCTGAAAGAGAATTTGGAACCCTTCTTCTTGGAGGTTTTGCCAATCATCCTTGCTTAAATCCAACAATGTAGGAGTGGGTAGAAAACGTTCTTCATTGTGCAGAACGGAAAAGCGATTCCATGGACAAACGTCTTGACATATGTCGCAACCAAACATCCAGTTGTCCATTTTACCTGAAAATTCTTTCGGTACCAATTCGTCTTTAAGTTCGATGGTTAAATAGGAAATACATTTCGAACCATCGACCACATATGGCTGAACGATGGCTTCGGTAGGACATGCATCAATGCAGCGGGTGCAGGTGCCACAATAATCTGTGATGGGACCATCCGCTTCGATTTCAATATCAACAATTAAGTCAGCAATGAAAAAGAAACTTCCTTGTTGACGTGTAATCAAATTAGCGTTTTTACCAATCCATCCAAGTCCCGCTTTTTTTGCCCAAGCTTTGTCCATGACAGGTGCAGAATCAACAAATCCTCGTCCATGTACCTCGCCGATTTCAGCCTGCATAAAGGCCATGAGTTCTTTGAGTTTATCCTTTATGACATGATGGTAATCTTCCCCATAAGCATAGGTTGAGATTTTTGGCGCTTCTTGATCGGTTTGTTTTTGATCGGTGTAATAATTAAAGAGAAGTGAGATGACTGTTTTCGCATCGTCAACCAATAATCTGGGATCCAGTCGTTTGTCGAAATGATTTTCCATGTATGACATTTTACCCTGGTAATTATTGGAGAGCCATTGTTCCAATCGAGGTGCTTCTTCTTCTAAAAATGTTGCTTTGGAAAATCCAATGTGAAAAAAACCGAGTTCTTTGGCTTTTTGAATGATTGATTGTTTTACCGGAAGTGCTGACATGGTATTAGAAAAGTCCTCCCTGTGTCCAACCCATGTCCTTACCAAGGTGGCGGTACGTTTTTTCGGTTGCTTTTCGTCCTCGAGGAGTTCGCATTAAGAATCCTTCTTGAATTAAGAAAGGTTCGTACACTTCTTCCAAGGTTCCTGCATTTTCTCCAATGGCCGTGGCGATTGTTGTTAATCCTACGGGACCACCACTGAATTTATCGATGATAACTTTGAGGATTCGAATGTCCATTTCATCAAGTCCATTTTCATCCACATTTAAGGCTTTCAAGGCGAATTCGGTGATTTCCTCGTCAATTTTTCCGGAGCCTTTGATTTGCGCAAAGTCACGCACACGACGCAACAATGCATTTGCTATACGTGGAGTTCCACGGCTTCGGCTGGCGATTTTATACGCAGCAGATTCATCGATTTCGATGTGCAATAGATGTGCAGAACGCTCCACGATGGATGTTAGCGTTTTCGAGTCGTAATATTCTAAGCGTGAGTTGATTCCGAATCTGGCGCGAAGGGGAGAAGTGAGTAATCCAGATCGTGTAGTGGCTCCAATTAAGGTAAAGGGATTCAAGTTGATTTGAATGCTTCGGGCATTTGCTCCGGAATCGAGCATGATGTCAATCACATAATCCTCCATCGCGGAATACAAATATTCTTCAATGACTGGACTTAAGCGGTGAATTTCATCGATGAACAACACGTCTCCAACTCCTAAGTTGGTGAGTAATCCTGCAAGGTCTCCAGCTTTGTCTAATACTGGACCAGAAGTGACTTTAAATCCAACTCCGAGTTCGTTTGCAATGATGTTGGCTAAAGTCGTTTTACCGAGTCCTGGAGGACCATGAAGCAAAACGTGATCCAGGGGTTCGTTTCTCAATTGCGCGGCACGAACAAATACTTCAAGGTTTTCTACGACGGATGGTTGACCCGCAAAATCACTGAGTGTTTTGGGACGAAGGACTTTATCAATTTCCTGTTCGCCGTTGTTTTCTGCCTCGTCTCGGTAATCAAATGAATCTTCCATGCCCTACAAAAATACAAAAGCATTCCAAATAGGCGACGCTTCTATTGGGCTATTTCGTGTAGGAAATCTACCATGGACTCAAAATGAAAATCTGCTACGGAAAGTTTGGGGTTCGGGTGATGGGTTTTTTCGGGAATACACACCACTTTCATTTTTGCTGCAAGTCCAGCGAGTACTCCATTGAATGAATCTTCGATTACCAAACATTTGTGCGGTTTAACACCTAGTTCTTTTGCAACATGTAGGTATACGGCTGGATGTGGTTTTCCGAAATCTTCGTGTTCAGCTGAATGGGTGACATCGAAATAGGAATGGATGTTCAATTCCTGCAATACAACTTGAATTAAACGATTTGATGAAGAGGTTCCAAGTCCAATTTTGATCGAAATGGATTTCAGGTATTCCAAGGTTTCAATGACTCCAGCAAGTGGTGCGGCATTTTGAGAGATGAGTTCAATCATCTTCACAATAATGGCTTCTTCGATTTCCTGTTCATCTTCGACACCCCAATTTTCTTGAATGTTCCAGAAATGAACGACTTCATCGATGCGGAGTCCGACGGTTTTTTGAAAATCGGATTTGGTCAGCGTTGAACCCAAGGAATGAAACACGTCTTCCATGGCAATTTTCCAAAGTGGTTCAGAGTCAATTAAGACACCGTCCATGTCGAATATAACGGCGTCAAAATCCTTGATTTGAATCATATTTTGGATGTTTTTAAGATTCAATGAATAACCTTACGGTTTCAATTTTTCGATCACTCACTTCCTCTACGACCAAGCGGTATTTTTCCAATTGAACACTGTCTCCTTGAGTTGGAATGGATTCGATGTGGTGGATAATGAGTCCGGCTAGTGTGTCATACTCTTCCGATTCTTCGAGGGACAATTTAAATGTTTCATTTAAGTAATCAATGTCGATTCGGGCAGAAAATAGAAATTCGGTATCGCTGATTTTTTCTTCCAGCCAATTTTCTTTATCGTGTTCATCTTCTATTTCACCGAAAATTTCTTCGATGACATCTTCCAAGGTGACAATTCCCGCTGTTCCCCCATATTCATCTGTGACTACAGCAAAATTCCCGGCTTGTTTCGTGAATTTCTCCAACAACTCCTTTCCAGATATAACGGTAGGTACAAAGCTGATGGGCTTCAATATTTGTTTGATGGATTTCGGTTTTGAGAACAAATCAAATGAATGAATGTAACCAATGATATTGTCGATGTCGTCACGGAAAACAATCAATTTTGACAGTCCTTTATCAATGAGTAATTGTTTCGCTTCTTCGATACTCTCTTCGATTTCCACACCGATGATTTCCGTTCTCGGTATCATGCAATCGCGTGCTTTGATGTTGGAAAAATCCAGGGCATTACGTAGGATCAGCATCTCATTGCTAAATTCTTCTTCGTCTTTGATGCGAGCGCTTAGTTCGTCCACATAATGTTCGAGGTCGACTTTCGAAAAAACCCGTGCTGATTGCTCCTGATTAGATCCAAAGAGCTTTAGAATGATGTAACTAAAGAACAAAATGATTTGAGTCGGAACGTACAAAATGATGTACAGCACCAGCATTGGGGCTAGAGTTATATCTAAAAATCGATTCGGATTTAATTGAACCAATGCTTTGGGAAGAAATTCTGCCGTCACCAAAACAATAATTGTTGAGGTGATGGTTTGTAATATCAATAGAAGCACTTCATCGGAAATACCCAAGTGTACAAAAAACGGATTTAGTACGCGCGCAGCCGCGATTCCGTACATCACCAAAGCGATGTTATTCCCCATTAAAAGCGATGCAATCATGGTGGACTCTCGGTGGAAGAACAAGCCGATGATTCTACTTTTCAAGGAACGGTTTTTCTTCATCACTTCAATTCGCAAGCGATTAGAAGAAAGGAAAGCTAACTCCATAGCTGAAAAGAAAGCTGAAGCGAGAATGGAAATGAGGATGATGATGAAATCTACACTCATAATTGTGGAATTGATATCCTAGGTTTACAGTACATCTTGACCGATGTCCTTGCGGTAATATGCACCGTCGTAGTTGATTTTGGTAATTGCGTCATACGATTTTTCCAAAGCAGACTCCAAATTTTTACCATAGGAAGTAACGGCTAAAACACGTCCCCCTGCGGTTAAAACAGAAGGTCCATCAGCACTCGTTCCCGCATGAAAAACAATACTATCCACAATGCTGTTGAGTCCAAAAATGGATTTCCCTTTGACGTAATCGCCTGGATACCCTCCAGACACCATCATGACGGTAGCAGCACTTTTATCAATGAATTGAATGTCTCGTTCAGAAAGTGTGTTGCTTGCGACTCCTTCGAATAGGTCTAAAATATCCGACTTCAAACGTGGAATAACTACTTCCGTTTCTGGATCTCCCATGCGGCAATTGTATTCGATAACATACGGATCTCCTTTGACATTAATCAAACCGAAAAATACAAATCCTTTGTAGGTGATTTTCTCTGTTTTTAATCCTTTGATCGTCGGTACAATAATGCGGTTATGTACTTTATCCATGAAACTCGCATCAGCGAATGGAACAGGGGAAATAGCACCCATACCACCTGTATTCAGTCCGGTGTCGCCTTCTCCGATTCTTTTGTAATCTTTCGCTTCTGGTAGTAATTTAAACGATTCTCCATCCGTTAAAACAAAAACAGATAGTTCGATTCCATCTAAAAATTGTTCGATGACCACTTTGCTGCTTGCCGCTCCGAATTTCTCATCGAGCAACATGCTTTTAAGTTCCGTTTTCGCTTCGTTCAGATCCGTTAAAATCAATACACCTTTCCCAGCCGCAAGTCCATCGGCTTTTAATACGTATGGACCTTTCATGGCCTCTAAAAATGCAAGTCCTTGGTTGATCGTTTCTGCTGTGAAGGTTCCATATTTAGCTGTAGGAATGGCATGTCTGGACATGAAAGCTTTCGCAAAATCTTTGCTTCCTTCCAATTGAGCGCCATATTGACTAGGCCCAATAACGGCAACTTTTTTGAGTTGATCGTCCGCTTGGAAGAAATCATAAATTCCTTTCACAAGGGGTTCTTCGGGACCAACAATGACCATATCAATTTGATTGTCGACAACAAAGTTCTTGATTCCCTCAAAATCGGTTGTGGCTAAATCGATGTTTTTACCATGTTTTTTTGTTCCAGCATTTCCAGGCGCGATGAATAATTCGTCCAAAATAGAACTTTGGGCAATTTTCCATGCCAAAGCATGTTCGCGACCTCCGGAACCTAAAAGTAGCACTTTCATGAACAGTGCTTTAAGATCGATTCAAAAATAGCAATGCCATCTTTGTTCCCCAAGTGCATGTCTGCGGCTCTTTCCGGGTGCGGCATCATACCAAAAACGTTTTTACGCTTGTTGCTGATCCCTGCAATGGAGTTCAATGATCCATTCGGATTTGCAGCGTCTGAAACGAGTCCATTTTCATCACAGTAATGAAACAATATTTGATCAT
>JBEEIV010000306.1:0-4814 GCA_041169645.1 Bacteroidota bacterium | reverse complement strand
TAAAGAGGTGCTGAACATTGATGAATTGAATAAAGGCATCATGTTGCGAGGCGCTCGTACGTTAACAGTACTGCATGAAAATGGGAAAACTGAGAAAATCACACTTCCGAAATCCATTGACAACGCACTGTTTCAAGCGGGGGCAATGCCGGCGTTTGGACTTCGATCCGCGGAACATAAAGTAGGCGAGGTAGTGCTTGATTCACCAGCAAGTAAGGCAGGTCTAAAGAAAAACGACGTGATCATTCAGGTGAATCATGATACCATTCGTTATTTCGATGAATTATCTCGAGGCCTGTATGTTCTAAAAGGAAAAAGATGTGAATTAACGGTTTTAAGGGGTACAGACACGCTTCAATTATCAACGGCAGTGTCCAGTAATGGAACCATTGGATTTCAAACAAGTGGTAAAGTACTGATTGATTCAAACGATGTGAAGACGCGCCAATATAGTCTAGGGGAGAGCGTTTCAGCTGGAATAACCTATGGTAAAAATACATTAACGGATTACATTGCTCAGTTTAAATTTGTTTTCACTAAAAAAGGAGCAACTTCTATTGGTGGATTTGCTGCAATTGGTAGTATGTTCCCCCCAGTTTGGGACTGGCAATCCTTTTGGATGTCTACGGCCTTATTGTCCATTATTTTAGCATTTATGAACATCCTCCCAATTCCGGCGTTAGACGGGGGACATGTAGTATTTCTTCTTTACGAAATGATTACCGGAAAAGAAGCCCCTCAAAAAGTGCTCGAATATGCTCAAATGATCGGTATTGTATTACTATTAACCCTCATGGTGTATGCCAATGGAAACGACCTCGTTCGTTGGATAAGCTCCTTGTAAAATTTGATATATGACGACTTTTCAAAATTACATCCTTGGAAATTGGATGGATGGTGATGGTGCGGAAACACACTTATTTCACGCTGTGACAGATGCCCCATTGGGACTTGTTTCCAGTGCAGGGATAGATTATGAGCAGGTTTTTGCATACGGACGCAAAGTTGGAGGTAGGGCTTTGCGAAAAATGACTTTTCAAGAAAGAGGCCGAATGTTGAAGGCGTTAGCGCTCTATTTAATGGAACGAAAAGAACGTTACTATGAAGTAAGTTCTTGGACAGGTGCCACAAAAGTGGATTCGTGGATCGATATCGAGGGTGGAATAGGTAATTTATTTGCAAATGCATCCTTGAGAAGACAATTTCCTGACTTGCCATATTATGTAGATGGTACAGCAGCGCCCTTATCCAAAAACGGCAGCTTCATTGGACACCACATCATGGTGCCAAAGGAAGGCGTGGCTGTTCACATAAATGCCTTTAATTTTCCAATTTGGGGAATGTTGGAGAAAATAGCGGTCAATTTAATGGCTGGTGTTCCGGCTGTTGTTAAACCTTCTGAATACACCTGTTATTTAACAGAAGTTGTGGTGCGTGATATCATCTCCTCTCGTATTTTGCCAGAAGGATCTTTACAGTTAGTTTGTGGTTTAGGCCGTGGAATTCTTGATCACGTGGATGCACGTGATGTGGTAACATTCACTGGAAGTGCGGCGACAGGAAAAACATTAAAAGGTTTGCCTCGCATTTCGGAGGAAAGCGTATCCTTTAACCTAGAGGCTGACTCTCTAAATGCAACCATTCTTGGAAAAAAAGCAATTCCTGGAACCGTTGAATTTGATTTATTTATAAAAGAAACGGTCAAAGAAATGACCATTAAAGCAGGCCAGAAATGTACAGCTGTTCGTCGTATTTTGGTTCCGGAAGATTTAATCGATGAGGTTCAACAAGCCATTTCATCTCGATTAGCCACTACAAAAATTGGAAATCCATCCTTTGAAGGTGTGCGTATGGGTCCATTAGCTACAAAAATCCAAGCAGAACGCTTACGGGCTTCTGTGGAAGAGCTGCGTAAATCACAAGGCATTGTCTATGGAGATTTGGAACATTTTGAAGTCTTAGGTGAACAGGTGAACAGGGGTGCTTTTGTCCCTCCCATTTTATTTAGAAATGACGATCCGTTTATGAATACGGCTTGCCATGATATTGAAGCTTTTGGACCTGTTGCAACCATTATGCCATATAAAGAACTGGACGATGCAATTGAATTAGCCAAAATGGGGAAGGGATCTTTGGTTTCTTCTATCGTTACACCAGATAATCAAGAAGCAAAAGACTACGTAATCGGTGCGGCGAGTATGCACGGAAGAATTTTAGTACTCAACGAAGACTGCGCGAAAGAAAGTACTGGACACGGTTCTCCGATGCCACTATTAACACATGGTGGTCCAGGAAGAGCTGGTGGAGGCGAAGAAATGGGTGGAAAAAGAGGTGTTTTACATTATTTGCAGCGCACGGCAATTCAAGGTCACCCCACCACAATAACCGCGATCACAGAGCAATTTCAAGTAGGTTCGGAGATGCCAGAAGCGAATCCACATGTGTTCAGAAAACACTTTGAGGAATTAGTAGTCGGAGAAACTGTATTTACACATAAACATACTGTTACCGATGCCGACATCGTTAATTTTGCCAATGTTTCGGGTGATAATTTCTATGCCCACATGGATGCCACTTCACTTGAAGGGACCATTTTTGAAAAACGTGTTGCACATGGATACTTCATTCTTTCTAAAGCTGCCGGATTATTTGTAGATCCTAAAAAAGGCCCGGTTTTGTTAAATTATGGAATTGAAGAGGCGCGTTTCACCAAACCCGTCTATCCTGGAGCAACGATTGGTGTACGTTTTACTGTAAAAGAAAAAGTGGATCAGGAGAAAAAATCGGAAGATGACATCGCAAAGGGAATCGTTAAATTCCTGGTGGATGTTTACGATGAAACCGGTGAAACAGTGGCTTTAGCCATCATTCTAACGATGGTTAAGAAATTAGCACAATAAATCGAATCACTTTCCATCACATAAAAAAAGGCAGCGATTAAGCTGCCTTTTTATTTTTCTGAGAAGTATTTATTCTCCTTCAATCTCTTTTCGGATTCCTTCTATTTCTACTTCTAACTTATCCGTATCATAGTCCGTTTCTTCATCGTAAATATCGAAATACGGCTCTTCAAATGATTTAACAAATGATTTGCGCTCAAAGGTTAGCAACAAAGAAGGTAGAATGATTAGATTGGTAACCATTCCGACTAAAATGGTAATGGAAACTAACAATCCAAGCCCTTTTGTTCCACCAAATTGCGAGAATACAAACATGATAAATCCAAAAAATAAAATAACGGAGGTATAAAATATACCAAGACCCGTCTCTCTTAATGAATGAAGAATGGCATGTTTGACATCCCATGAATGAGCCCGAAGTTCTTGGCGGTATTTCGCCAAGAATAAGATGGCATTGTCAACAGTAATACCTAATGCAATACCAAAAACTAAAATGGTAGATGGTTTCAATGGAATTTTAAAGTAACCCATTATACCAGCGGTCACTAAAAGTGGAATAATGTTCGGTATCATTGACACTACAATGATTTTAATGGACCTAAACAAGAAGGCCATTAAAATGGCAATGGAAATTATCGCAAAAACGAGGCTTTGTAATAAATTGACAAACAAGTACTTTGTCCCCTCTGAAACGACCACGGATGTTCCTGTAAAGGTAAACTTGTAATACTCCTGATCAATGGCATTTCGCAAAATTTTCTTGAAACCTGGTTTAGCTAAATATGGCCGTAGATTTTCAGGGTCCATTTCAAAGGACAGTTGCAACTTCTCGTTTCCTTTTGAAATGAGTGGGGTAACATTATTATAAATACTCGGGTAATTGTAAACTAAGGAATCAGCAGCAGTTTTATCTCCTCCGGTATACTTTGCGTATAAGCGCTCAAAGTTTTTCTTATCCGGGTTAAGAATGCTATCAACTTTTTCCCTCAGCAAATCAACTTTATCGGACACTTTGTAAGATCCAAGTTCTCTCATTTGCATGCGTATCCTGAGAGTGGTATTGTTGGTATCAATCAAATTTTTCAAAGTAAGGCTTCCACCATTTAAACTACTCACATCAAATTTATCGAAGTACTTTTTTAGTTTCAGTTTTTCACGGTTTGAAATCAGCTGATAGAACTCCGGATTATTATCGTGATAGCTCATGTTAATTGATTTCAAAAAGTCCACATATGATAAACTTTTTGAAAACAAAGTGTCTTTCGCGAATGTCGCTTGTATTTCTTCTACTTTTTCAAGTGTGTTCTGGGAGAATAAGCGCGATTTTTGTCTATAATTTACAGTGACTTCGAAAGGAATGGAACCACCAAAATTTTTCTCGATGAATTTAAGATCAATGAGTATTTGATCTTCATCAGGAATATCCCCTGTGATATTTCCAGTGGCGATGATTTTAGTCATCCCGTAGATTCCTATCCCAACAAGCGCGACAGAAGCCACATATACCCACTTACGGTATTTGGTAACGATGATCACGACATATTCTAAGAAACCCTTCGAATACACCCGATACAAATGTTTTAAATGTCTTGGTTTTGGTGGTTTTGAATAGGATGCAATGATCGGAATGATACAAAGCGATAAGATAAAAACCACCATGATGTTTAAACTCGAAATGACCCCAAATTGAGCTAATTTATCAGAGCTTGTGAATGTAACAAAGCCAACAGCTGTTGTTAAGTTCGTTAAGAAAGTCACTGATCCGATGCGGCGAATCATGATGTACAATGCTTTCGTTTTGGTTTTCGTTCGAACATATTCTTGATGGTACCGTGTAATCAAGAAAACGCAATTCGGAACACCAATAACAATGAGTAATGGCGGAATTAATGCCATCATAATGGATAATTTATA
>JBEEIV010000305.1:0-7180 GCA_041169645.1 Bacteroidota bacterium | reverse complement strand
CGTCAAAATGTAAGTAGAGACTGTTCTTCCTAACACGCATAGCTGGATGCAAAATCCATCGAAACACGATCATCACCATCCCATGAAGTAATATTCCACGAACAAAGAATTATCAGGCTCGTAATAGAAAGTTTTGGTTACGTAACCACTATTCAAAATATCGCTCGCTGTTTCCATACGGCCTTGATTGGTGTGTTCAGAACTTCGACATAGGGTAAAGATGCGCTTTCCTTTGTAAAAAACAAGGTCTTTTCCCTGTTCAACGCGTTGTTTGAGGTAACTTTCAAGAATCCTGAAATCTTCCAAATTCCGATTTGAATGCTCAATTCCTTCATAAATAATTAAGGTGTTTAAATCGAATCCATTTTCACCTTGTTCTAGTAGTGTTGCAGCCCTGCTATACCTGTTTTGAGTAGCCCTGAAATAGTTTGCTAAGTTCGAATCTTGGTCTTTATAATATTCCAGCGATCTTGTAATACTTTGCTCACATCTACTAAAATGCATAGAAAGCGTATCCAAAGAAATCATAATGGTGTAATCTCCTCTGACCCATTTTCCCATGCGAGGTACGGGTGATTTGTGAGACAGTTCTATTTCCCATTGAGACTGTGAGAAGGCAGGTAATGTTAAATAGAGACTTAAAGAAAGCAACAAGAATTTCATTTACCGAAGTATTGATCAGTGATGAAAAAATGGGTTTATTTCCATTCTAGAAAGGCAAAACCTACGATTATTTTCGACGAAAACACTATTTATTTCGAATGCGACTCGACAATTCCGGAAAACGAACAAACGCAACGATCCAAAGGAACGTTTGAATGACACAAGGTGCTACGATGGATTCTTGATGTTCCAAATGGGTAACAATTGCACCGCCCATGTATGCACACAGAAGCAAGGTTCCAACAATTCCAGTTCTTGGAATGATGAATAAAATGATACTGATGATTTCAAGTACACCAATATACAAATAGGTTTGAGCGTCTAAGCCAAATGCTGCCGCCATTTCTAGTCCTTTTGTATCTGCGGTTAATTTACCAAAGGCACTACCTAAGAAGATGAATGCAACCAGTCCGGTTAGGACCCATTGAATGATTACTTTCGTTTTTTCGGTCATTTTTAGGATGTTTTAAATTCCCGTAAAGGTCTAAAAAAAATTCATTTTTCAGGATATTGGCTTGAATGATCTTTCTCGAATGATGTTGACCACAAGATTTGAAATACTAACGTGTTTTAAGGTGAAGATCTCAGACTACTGTGCGTTCTTTTTTTTCTGAATAGACGGGAATATCCAATTATCGAACCAAAGGTAACAACAAATTATCAAAATTATTTCTGATTCATCAATTTTAAGTTAGCCTCCCAAAATGTCAGTTCATCCGATCCGGAACCTCCGCTATATCCAGGACCTCCGCCGTATACAAATCCATCGACAAGAAATCTTCCCCAATAATAGTTTATGGAAACTGATTTGTTACCCATGTATAGTGTATATTCAAATGTAGGATTATAAGGCTTCAAAAAATCTGTTGGTTTAATTGATGCAGTGAGGTATGCATCGTTAAAGAACATAAGAAATCCTTCAACCATTTTGTGGTGCAGTTTTACTGGTTTCCCCATATTATAATGAGGCACAACAATGGGTTGCAATCGATTGTATTGATTGTATATCAAAGAATCTAAAGGAGTTATTGTTATCGAATCAATCACATCAATTGTCCAAGATGGTTTGGAAACAATTTTTGATATAATTTTTTGAATGCACAGATTGATTTCATAAACAGTTCCAACTTTTCCATTTTTAACTCTATTTTTTGGTAATTCGAGAAAGGTAATTACACATGAATCTTTGCTGACTTCTATTCCTCCGCCACCTAGAGTTATAGGCAAATTATTTTTCTTGATTTCAAACATGGTAAAAAATGAAGGTGGTGTATGATAATGAATTCCTACGTCCACTCGAGCTTGTTCAATTCGGGTCAAAGCAATTTGAAATGAATCGATTTGCCATGTTTTTACTACGTCTTGAGACAGACCATTTAGTGAGAAAATCAGGGAAAAAGCCAATAAATTCCAAAACCTAATCATCAATCAAATATAGTGAAATACGATGATCAAAATTGTTTAAAAGTAAAAGCCTAGATAATTTCGTTAATGTTGGACATTTTATAAACTCGGGGTGTAATTATACCCCACTTGATTTTGAATGGACCTTTGGAGGGCTTGACGAATAAAAGCTCAGACCGCCGCGCGTCCTTCCTTTTTACATTCCTATTCGTTTATGAAAGTAAACTTTCAACACTTCTAGAAATGCAAAAAGCCAGTCGAAATCGACTGGCTTTTCTTAGTAGCGGGGACCGGACTCGAACCGATGGCCTTCGGGTTATGAGCCCGACGAGCTACCAACTGCTCCACCCCGCAATATATTTTTAGTTATTGCTATCGTACTCTATTCATTCAGTTTTGGTGAACTGAATGTGCAAACTTTATTGCCTCGTTTGGCGTCGCTTGCGGATACAAAGATACGCCTTTTTTTAGAATCTACAATAGTTTTCTTTAGGCAACTGTTGGTCCTTCCCCAAATTCTTTTTCCGAAGCAAGAAAACTCAAAGCTCCATCTGCATTTTCTGCCATTAAAATCATGCCTTGTGATTCGATTCCACGTATTTTTCTTGGAGCCAAATTCAATAGAACCAAAACCGTCTTTCCAATGATTTCAGCTGGCGAATAGTGCGCTGCAATACCAGAAACAATAGTGCGTTCGTCAATCCCAGTATGAACTTTTAATTTTAAAAGTTTGTCTGCATTTTCGACTTTTTCTGCTTCCAGAATTTTCCCCATGCGCAGATCAAGTTTACTGAAGTCGTCAAAGTTGATGAGGTCTTTCATAGGTGGATAAAGGGATTTTACGTGATTACTCGCTTGTAGCTTTTCAACTTCTGATGACACAAGCTGGTCCTCAATTTTAGTAAATAAAATGTGCGCTTCACCAATTTGGTGTCCTGCACGTAATAAGGCCGCACTTCCAAAAGTATCCCAAGACAAGTGTTCAGCCTGTAACATGTTGCCCAATTTGGCAGCAGTTGAGGGCAAGAAAATTTGGGTAGCCACCTGTAAGTTTGCTGTGATTTGAAGGGCAACATATAAAATCGTTTGTACCCGTTCAGGATTTGTTTTTATCAGTTTCCAAGGTTCTTGGTCTGCCAAATATTTGTTTCCGATTCGAGCGATGTGCATCATTTCTGTTTGAGCCTCACGTATTTTATAGGCATACATCAATTCGGAAATTCTTCTTGGAGCTTCTTCGATTGCTTCGAAAACGGCTTGGTCCTCTGCGGTAAAATCTTGTGGAATTGGAACTTGTCCTGCGTAATATTTATGTGTTAAAACTAAAGTTCGATTGACGAAATTCCCGTAAATATCTGCTAATTCTGAGTTTACACGCGTTTGAAATTCTTTCCAAGTAAATTCGGAATCCTTACTTTCTGGGGCAATGGCACTAAGAACGTATTTTAATTCATCAATCTTGTCTGGATATGCCTCCAAGTATTCATGTAACCATACAGCCCAATTGCGGGAAGTGGAAAATTTATCGCCTTCTAAATTTAAGAATTCGTACGCTGGAACGTTATCAGGCAAAATAAAATCTCCATGGTCTTTTAAGAGAATCGGGAAGATGATGGCGTGAAAAACGATGTTGTCTTTCCCAATGAAATGGACCAATTTGCGGTCGCCTGCTTCGGATTTAGTCCAGTAGTTTCTCCAGTCTTTTCCATGATCAAGCGCCCATTGTTTCGTCGCCGAAATGTAGCCAATCGGAGCATCCAACCAGACATACAGTACTTTTCCTTCCGCATTTGGCAGGGGAACTTTAACTCCCCAATCTAAATCGCGGGTCATGGCGCGTGGTTTTAAACCACCATTGATCCATGACATGCATTGTCCAATTACTTGGTTTCTCCATGTTTTCGGATCGTGTTGTTGGACGCCTTCTAAGGTTCCATTTTGGATCCATTCTTTTAACCAAGATTCATGTTGGTCCATTGGTAAATACCAATGAGAAGTGGATTTTAAAACAGGGGTGTTTCCACTTAAAGTAGATTTCGGGTTAATCAAATCTGTTGGACTCAAATCGCTACCGCATTTCTCGCATTGATCGCCATACGCTCCCGTACTTTGACATTTCGGACAGTCTCCTGTAATGTATCGGTCTGCTAGAAATTGTTGGAACTCTTCGTCAAAATACTGTTCGGAAGTTTCCTCAATGAATTTCCCTTGTTCATGTAATTTTTTGAAAAACGCAGCAGATGTTTCGTGGTGTAATTCGGATGAAGTTCGATGGAAAATATCAAAGGATATATCAAATTTCTCAAAGGAGTCCTTGATGATTCCGTTGTACTTATCCACGATATCCTTTGGTGTGAGTCCATCTTTTTTGGCACGCAAGGTAATCGCAGCGCCGTGCTCATCACTTCCACAAATAAATACGACATCGTGTTCATTCATGCGAAGAAAGCGAACAAAAATATCTGCTGGAAGGTATACGCCGGCAACATGACCAAGGTGCAATGGACCATTAGCATAAGGTAAAGCGGCTGTTACCGTATAGGTTGCTTTTTTCATTAGGACAAAGATAATAAAAGCTCGGGCATCTATCAGGAATTGTAAAGGCGAAAGTTTGCGCATAAAAAAAGGGTCGACTTGCGACCCTTTCCTCGATGGTTTGTATCGATTATTTTTTCACTACATTGAATTGAGCAGTTTTACCATTTTCAAGAACTACATTGAAAATGTACATTCCTGCTTCAAGGTTTGCAATGCTTAATTCCGCTTTTCCAGCAGTTAATGAAACATTGTTTGTCATAGCTACTTTACCTGAAACATCTGTTACCGTTAATTGAGCAAGTCCATCGCCTTCAATAGAGATATTCACTACGTCATTTGCAGGATTCGGATAAGCAACTCCTGAAATCATAGAACCTTCTCCAAGTCCAATGTTGTTTTTATCCATCAGTCCAATACCAAGTGCACTCGGAAGATCACTACCAAATCCTACTGCGAAACGATCTAAATCACTTTCGTTAGGGAAAATTGGTTGAAGGTAATAATCAGTGTTCCAAGTGTAATTTTGGCTACCATAACCTAAGTACAATTGTAAGTTAAATGTTTGAACACATGCTAAATAACGTGTGTTATCGCTGAGAATAATTGGATCAACAAATGCACCATAAACCACTTCACCTTGTAAATCACTTGGGTAATTGTAATTTCCAGAAGCAATTTCCGTTAAAGTCCATGCATTATTAGCTGGAAAGTTTGCGTCATTTAAGTCTGTGAAAGCGTCATCCCACGTATACAATGACAATAACATCTCTTCACCATCTAATACAGTTCCTGCCGCTGTTGTGGCAGCAAAGTAAAGACCTGTTACGGCAACACGGCTTGCATTTGGATCATTGAGTACAGTACAAACTGAGTAACTACTTGTGTTGTTACTTGGTCGGTAAAAGTTACTTGCTTCCATTGCATTTGTTGTTGGGTCAATTGCAGAATACGAAAACAACGAATCATTCATAGTGAAGGTGTAAGTAAGTACGTTATCATTTGGATAATCATCTGCCACACCTGCGTCTGCTGTATATGTCAGGGTATATGTCCCTTGAGCATAGTTAGCTAATGAAAATGCAGGGAATGAATTCGCTTGTCCTGGCGCCACATCGATTCCTGCTGTATCAACTGCCGCCATAGCTAAATTTGAAATGGTGTTATCGTAAACGATTGCTCCAGAAGGATCAGTGATTTTCGCGTTCAATGAAATGGCATTTTGAGCTAAATTTCCTTGATTTGTGATGCTTGCACCTACTTCGAAATTGAATTCAGTTCCATTTTGAGCAAGTAATGAATGTACCATACCACCTTTTGGTGCAAATGCTTCATTAGCATTCAATGCAAGGTCATTTGGATACAATCCAATTTTGTTTCCAAGGAACATCACAACTGGACCGTTTGCCATTTCAGCAACCAAAGCTTGTCCATTCAATAGGTCGATACAAACAACCGGAATGGTCACGTTTGCACCATTTGCACCTGCGCCCATGTTGATTACCTCATTTGGATTACGGTTAACCACGATTACCGCAACAGCTCCGGCTTGCTCACAATTGAGTGCTTTCAAACCGAATTCGCAGGCACCATTATTGGTATTTGTTGTTCCATCACCACGGAAAACGACAGCAATTTTACCTGCTAAACTTCCTGGTAAAAGTGAGTTACAACCGGAAGCAGAAACAGGATTTCCTTGGGCATTTAATCCAGGGGTTCCGTCGTCCGCCAATTGAAGGGTGTCTTGAACAAAGGTTCCTGGAATCGTAAAGTCAGGCGTTCCCCAACCATCGGCAGGTCCTGCCCATGTGTGCGTGTAATTCGCAACAATTGATTGCGGAGAAATCCCCGCTACAATCACTTGAGCATTTGACATATATGTCAAAGCTAAAGCGCTAATAGTAAGTAATAATTTTCTCATAGTAGTTTATTTTATAAGTTGATTTGCGTTAAAGTTACGATTATTTTAAAAAAAGGCAAAAACAATGTAAAACAAAAAAAGCCGGCATTCGCCGGCTTTTTTTGTTTCATTTTTCTCCTACTATCTCAACCAAAGGATGATGTAATAGAACAACGCAGCTAGACCCGCACTCACTGGAATGGTGAGAATCCATGCCCAAAGTAAGTTGATGGTAACTCCCCAACGCACAGCGCTCAGTCGTTTTGTGGCACCAACTCCAATAATTGAACCCGTAATGGTGTGTGTCGTTGAAACAGGGATTCCAAACTGAGATACGGTAAACAGGGTCAAGGCCCCTGCGGTTTCGGCACAAACACCTTCCAGCGGTGTGACCTTCGTAATCTTAGTTCCCATGGTTTTAACGATCTTCCATCCACCCATTAAGGTCCCAAGTCCGATCATTAAGTAACATCCGAAAGCAATCCAAAAAGGCATTGTTTCCGAGTGAACTTTTGTTTTTATTTTGAATCCATCTTTTAATTCATGTGTCTTTTTATCTACATAATTTCCAAATATTCCGGCGAAAACATAACTCGTGTCTAGTGTTTTGTCATCAAAAACGGTCTTTTTTGTTTTCGCATCACACAATTTATCTCCAAGGGTAAATACCTCGATTTT
>JBEEIV010000304.1:0-3672 GCA_041169645.1 Bacteroidota bacterium | reverse complement strand
CAGCCACTAATGCTGACTACGCGAAAAGTGGTTTTGATCGCGGACACTTGGCACCAGCCGCAGATATGCGTTGGTCGACTCAAAGCATGGACGAATCGTTTTATTTCAGCAATATGAGTCCTCAAGTCCCTGCTTTTAATCGAGGCATTTGGAAAAAATTGGAGGAACAAGTGCGCGATTGGGCAATCAGTATGGATTCCATATTAATTGTTACTGGACCAATACTGGAACCAAATCTACCAAGCATTGGAAAAAATAAGGTGAGTGTTCCTAAATACTATTTCAAAGCAATACTCGATTTTAAAGGAGTTCATTCGAAAGCAATTGCTTTTGTCTTGCCAAATGAAGGATCTAAATTGCCACTCATGGAATTCGCCTTGACCATCGATGAGTTGGAACAAAGAACGAACATCGATTTCTTTTATCAATTAGCGGATGATTTGGAACAAAAGATTGAATCCAAGAATTGTAAAATGTGTTGGCCATAAAAAAAACCGCCTGAAGAGCGGTTTTTAAACTATTTTAAGCGGTATTGATTAGTGAATCAATCCTTTGTATGCTTCGCTGTCTAAAAGTCCATCATATTGAGAAACATCAGATAATTTCACCTTAATCATCCATCCTTCTCCGTAAGGATCCGTATTAACCAACTCAGGATTTGCTTCCAATGATTCGTTGAATGCTAAGATTTCACCACTTACGGGCATGAATAAATCAGAAACTGTTTTAACCGCCTCAACACTTCCAAATACTTCTTCTTGGTCTAATGTTTCACCAATTGTTTCGATTTCTACATAAACAATGTCACCCAATTCACTTTGAGCAAATTCTGTAATTCCTACGATGGCAACATCTCCGTCGATTTTTACCCATTCGTGGTCTTTTGTGTACTTTAATTCTGATGGAATATTCATGTCAATTTTGATTTGTACAAATGTAGCAATTTTGTTCATTTGTTTCAAGCCAAAGGAAAAGACTTTATAATTACCTTTGCACCATGACTATTGAACAGCACAAAGACTTGTTAAAACGCTTGGATGGAATTCAAACCTACCTGAAAATTGCTGAAAAACGCATGCAATTGAAAGAAGAGGAATTGAAAACCCAAGATCCTTCATTTTGGGATGACCCGAAAAAAGCAGAAGCACAGATGAAGTCCATTCGTGGATTAAAATTTTGGGTGGATACTTTTGATCGCGTTCAAACTGCTGTGTCCGATTTGGAGGTGGTGATGGAATTTGTCAAAGAAGGAATGTCTACGGAAGCAGAATTAGACCAACAATTTCAAGTGATTTTGGCTGAAATTGAAGAGTTGGAGTTGAAAAACATGCTTTCTGGCGAGGAAGATGCGCTAAGTGCGGTGCTACAAATAACCGCAGGAGCAGGAGGAACCGAAAGTTGTGATTGGGCATCGATGTTGATGCGCATGTACCTGATGTGGGGACAGAAAAAAGGATATAAAATAACGGAACTGAATTTTCAAGAAGGTGATGTTGCGGGTGTAAAAACAGTGACGCTTGAACTAGAAGGTGAATTTGCATTTGGATATTTGAAAGGTGAAAATGGGGTCCACCGCTTGGTTCGTATCTCACCATTCGATTCAAATGCAAAACGTCATACATCCTTTGTTTCTGTTTATGTGTATCCACTTGTTGACGATAACATTGATATACACATCAATCCAGCTGATATTTCTTGGGAAACATTTCGTTCAGGTGGTGCGGGAGGACAAAACGTCAATAAAGTGGAGACAGCTGTGCGCTTGCGTCACGCTCCGTCTGGAATCATTATTGAAAACTCAGAGTCCAGATCTCAATTAGCGAATAAGGAAAAAGCCATGCAATTACTTAGGTCTCAGTTATATGAGTTGGAATTGCGTGAGCGCATGGAAAAACGCAGTGAAATTGAGGCAGGTAAAAAGAAAATAGAGTGGGGTAGTCAAATCCGTAATTACGTGATGCATCCATACAAGTTGGTGAAAGATGTGCGTACAGGAACCGAAACGGGCGATGTAGATGCCGTTATGGATGGCGGACTCGATCCCTTTTTGAAGTCTTTTTTAATGATGTATGGTTCCTAATTAGAATAGGTCCATTAACTTTTCCAACGCAATCCCTCGCGATCCTTTCAGTAAAATCAATTGATCATTCAAGGCTATATCTGGCCATTCTGCCCGAAAAGTCTCCTGTTTGTCAAAGCCGGCTGCGTGAATTCCTTTGAATATAGGTCCAATGGTAAAAAAGGGAATGTTTAATTGGATACACAAGTCAATTATGGCTTGATGTTCCGTAATACTTTCGGCTCCTAATTCGAGCATATCACCAAGGATCGCAACTTTGTTCTTTCCTTGAATTTCACTGAAAGATTCTAAAGCAGACCGCATACTAGATGGATTCGCGTTGTAACAATCGACAATCACCGTATTTTTGAGCGCTTTGGTAACTTGACTTCTGTTATTTTGTGGAACATAACCAGAGAGTGCATCATTGATGTCATCTTCCTTCACTTGGAAAATATTACCAATGGCAATCGCGGCTAAAAAATTATTGAAATTATATTTACCAACTAAATGAGTATGCAGAGTTGGTGAGTGGTAGGAGTGATTGTTCCAAGAAAAATGAACAAAAGGATCCAAATGACTTAATTCCCCAACAATTAAAGCGTCAGGATGGCTTCCATAAGTGACGATTGGCAGTGCATAGTTTTTACAGGCATGCATTAAGACGTCATCATCCATATTGACAAATAATACTCCTCCATTCTTGTGAACAGATTCATAGAGTTCCGTTTTTGTTCGCAGAACTCCTTCAAAATCTTTGAATCCTTCCAAATGAGCTTTACCAATATTCGTAATGATACCATGTGTTGGATCAGCAATGGCACATAACTCGGCAATATCTCCTGGTTTATTCGCTCCCATTTCGATAATGGCTATTTCATGCTTATTCGTCAGGCGAAGTAATGTTAGTGGAACGCCAATGTGATTATTTAAATTACCACTGGTGCATAAAGCGTGATACTTTCTGGATAGAACGGCATGAATCAGTTCTTTCGTACTCGTTTTCCCATTACTACCAGTGATTCCAATAAAGGGTATGGTAAATTTTGAACGGTGATAATTAGCTAATTCTTGTAGGAAAATCAATGTGTCATGTACCAAGAATATGGTTGTATCATTGGCATATTCCTTGGAATCGACAATGGCGTATTTCGCTCCTTTCGTTATCGCATCGCTCGCAAATAGGTTTCCATTGAAGTTATCTCCTTTAAGCGCAATGAATAAAGAGTCGGGCAGAATATTTCTTGTGTCCGTTGATACTCCCGAACATTCATAGAATAGCTCAAATAATTTTTCCATGTTGCAAAATTGCAAAAAAAAAGCCCGATTGCTCGGGCTTTTTCATTATTCTTTTGGACTTTTCGGTCTACTACTTCCGACGCGATCCATCGCACAACGGAAACCAATAGTAGCCGTAGACTTATCTTCATCTAAGAACCTTCGGTTACCGGCAGACAACCAATAAACGCGATCTGCCCATGACCCTCCTTTATAAACCCTAGATTTATCGGATATCAAGGTAGTTGGCCATCCGGTTGGACCAGCATTTAAATCTTCACCATTTAAGTTGTAGTTTTCATGCTGATTTTGGTACATAACCATTTTAGGATCTC
>JBEEIV010000303.1:0-4735 GCA_041169645.1 Bacteroidota bacterium | reverse complement strand
ACATTAAAGCAAACGGACTCCAGGCTGAGGTTGAGGCAAAAATTTCAGCAATTTATCAAACGAAAGGAGTCGAACGCCCACGTTACCAGGGTGAATTACCGGAAGGAAACGATGGACTCGGACTTATGCTACTAGGTGTTACAGGAGATCAGGTTCTTCCTGCTGATATTTACCTCGACATCAAAACAGAGACATTGAAACAGGTACGAGGTACAGTACAAGCAGATATTTTAAAAGAAGATCAAGCGCAAAATACGTGTATTTTCTCTACTGAATTTGCCTTGCGATTGATGGGTGATGTGCAACAATACTTCATTCAAAACGGGGTACGAAACTTCTATTCCGTTTCGATTTCGGGATACCACATCGCTGAAGCTGGTGCCAATCCCATTACTCAATTAGCGTTTACCCTAGCGAATGGATTTACCTACGTGGAATACTATTTGAGTCGTGGTATGGACATCAACGATTTCGGTCCAAACTTATCCTTCTTTTTCTCGAATGGAATTGACCCGGAATATGCCGTGATTGGACGTGTTGCTCGCCGACTTTGGGCCAAAGCACTCGCGAAAAAATACGGTGCGAATCCACGCGCTCAGATGTTGAAATACCACATCCAAACATCAGGACGATCACTGCATGCGCAAGAAATTGACTTTAACGACATACGTACCACCCTTCAAGCATTGTATGCAATTTATGATAATTGTAATTCCTTACATACCAATGCATATGACGAAGCCATTACAACGCCAACAGAAGAATCGGTGCGTCGTGCCATGGCCATTCAGTTAATCATCAACCGTGAACTTGGATTGGCGAAAAACGAAAACCCACTGCAGGGATCGTTTATCATTGACGAATTAACCGACTTGGTGGAGGAAGCAGTGTTAACGGAATTTGACAGAATCACCGAACGAGGTGGCGTACTTGGAGCCATGGAAACCATGTACCAACGCTCCAAAATTCAAGAGGAATCGCTATACTACGAAACGTTGAAGCATACAGGAGAATTTCCAATTATCGGGGTGAATACGTTCCTGAGTTCAAAAGGCTCTCCAACCGTATTACCGAAGGAAGTCATTCGTGCTACCGAAGAGGAAAAGGAGTACCAAATCACCATGCTTCAAAACCTTCAGAAAGGAAATGAATCACTCGCAATCGCTGGAATTTCTAAGGTGCAAGATGCGGCCATCAATAATCGCAACATGTTTGAAGAATTGATGGAAACGTGTAAATATGCTTCCCTTGGTCAAATTACAGCGGCTTTGTTCGAAGTTGGTGGACAGTATCGACGCAATATGTAACTCAATGAGATGCGCATAGACATACCACGTAGTTCCACTCCATTCTTTTCTGAGAAGCACTTGCTTTTCACCGAAAACCAAGAAGCACTTTCACCTTGGATCCATCGTCCGTATTCGGAGGATGCTATTTTGGAACAACTGAAAGAAAAACAAGCGCAATTTTCAATGTCTCAGCGGTACATCCTTGTAGAGGGGCTTGAGGAAAGTTATGCATCTTCTATCATTTCTGAGAATGTATTAGCCAACGTTGCCAAACTGAAGCAAGCAAATTGCTTTACCATAACCACTGGACATCAATTGAGTGTCGCAACAGGACCACTTTTCTTTATTTACAAGATTCTTCACGTCATCAAACAGTGCGAAACGTACAAAGAAATATACCCGGAATATGAGTTCGTTCCGGTTTATTGGATGGCATCCGAAGATCATGATTTTGCAGAAATTCAGTCCTTTAACTTGTTTCAACAAACATTGAAGTGGGAAAGAAAGGCCGAAGGTGCTGTTGGAAGAATGTCGCTTGAAGAACTAGAAAACGTTCTTGCCGAATGGCAAACGAAGTTCAGTAACCATCCCAATAGTGAAGTGCATCGTTTGATTGAAAGTTTGCACGGAGATACTTACGGCTCGGCCTTTTTTCAATTCGTCAACGAATTGTTCGGACACCTCGGATTAATCGTCGTTGACGGTGACCGTGTAAAATGGAAAGCGGCATTTTCACCGATCATGAAGCGTGAACTCATCGAAGGATTCTCTTCGAAAGCAGTACAAAATACCAATGAAACCCTGAGTTCTTCTGGATTTCCATTGCAAGTTGAACCAAAGGATACAAACCTATTTTATTTAAGTCCCGGAAAACGTGAACGCATCCAACGCGATGGAAATGGTTTCATTATTGGTTCACGATCCTGGTCAAACGATGAAATGCTACAGGAACTTTCGAATCATCCAGAAGCATTCTCGCCGAATGTCATTCTTCGTCCAATATATCAAGAAGTACTACTTCCAAACTTATGTTATGTTGGTGGTCCAGGTGAAATCATGTACTGGCTGCAATTAAAAGAAGTATTTGAAGAGGCGATGGTTTTGTTTCCCTTGATTCAAGCGCGGACGAGCGTCCTTCTATTGGAAAAAAAAAATGCACAGCAATGGACAGAAATGGGCTTTCAAATGGAAGACGTATGGCGTAATGTAGCAGATTTAAAACAAGCTTTTCTTGACCGACAAGGGAGTCAAGCCATCGATTTTAGTGAATTGGATGAATTGACCCTGAAATTAAACTCCAAATGGACACAACTGACACATGAAGTCGACTCCAATCAAGTCAGTATGGTCGAAGCAGAATTGACTCGCATTACCAAACAATTGATGCAATTGAAAGAGCGTTTGGAGAAAATTCGAAAAGGTAAATTTGATAAGCAACTGAAATTCATTGATGCTATTTCAGCGAAATGTATGCCAAAAGGCGAACTTCAGGAACGCAGCAGCAACCTTTTTTCCTTCTGTGCAGATGGTGAAATTTATGCGCGCTTGGAACAAATCAAGCAAGAAATGGATCCTTTTTTGAGTGATTTTCAAGTCATTCTGATTTAGGAATCAAAGAAATCACGACCTTTGTGTCAAATTGACCCCAATGACTCAAAATAACATTCGCGCAGTCCTTTCAAAACACCCCGTTATTCCAGTAGTAACTTTTCATTCTGTGGATGAAGTCGTTCCGAAAATGGAGCAATTAATCGCACGAGGAATATACTGCATTGAAATTACCTTGCGTACACCAGCAGCATTCGACTGCATCGCCGAAGCAAAGAAATTGTTCGGTGACCGTTGTGCAATTGGTATGGGAACGGTTGTTTCCGCAAGTCAAATTGAAAAAGCGGTTGAATTAGGCATCGATTTCATGGTTAGTCCGGGATTGAATGCTATGCTCGCACCTGCGTTCGAAGCAAGTGGAATTGCTTTTATTCCAGGCGTGGCAACACCAAGTGAAATTATTGAAGGACTTCAATTTGGATGGGATACGTTCAAGTTTTTTCCTGCGAATCTCTTTGGAGGAATCGGTGCATTAAAAGCATACGGTCAAGTATTTCCTCATGTGAAATTTTGTCCAACAGGTGGCATAACTGAAGAAACACATGCTGATTACCTGGCCATGGAGAACATCATTTCCGTCGGGGGCTCATGGATGTAAGAAGTCCATTTCTTTCCTTTTAATTACATCCTCTTTCATACCTCCTCAACATGATTTTTATTTTCTCTCTCCTTCTCATCATTGCTGCGGAATGGATTTTTCTACACGGACTAATCGAACATGGATTCAACATTCTGGCATCCGTTCAAGGAACTGTATTTATCGGAAGTGTCGGACTATTGATTTTTAATTTTCGTCGACGCACTCAAAATGCAGATTATCGTTTGATTTTCACATACATGGGCTTGTTCATCACAACAGGAATTCCAGCCCTTGCCTATTTCATTCCAGGAATTAGTTATTTATTCCTTGACCTACCCTACTTGCAATACATAGGATGGACTTTCTCCATCAGTATATTTTTTGGGATTCTTTACGGTATTCAATTCGGACGTTGGAATTGGAAAGTACACAACGTAGTGTTATCGTTTCCTGAACTCCCCAAGAAAATGGAAGGACTACGCATCGTACAAATCAGCGATGTACATATAGGAAGCTTCTTGCACCGCTACCACAAAGTTCAGAAGGCCATCGATAAAATCAACTCCTTAGAGGCCGATTATGTGTTTTTCACTGGAGATTTGGTCAACAACAAGTCCGACGAAATGCATGGATGGGAGCCACTTTTCTCCTCCATTCAAGCAAAAAAAGGAAAATACAGCATTCTTGGAAACCACGACTATGGCGATTATGTCAAGTGGAATGAAGAACGTGAGAAAACCGCCAATCTACAAAATTTGATTCAAACACACCGGACCATTGGGTTTACACCGTTGTTAAATAATGCCGTTGAATTAGGTCCAGATTTTTGGTTGTTAGGTGTTGAAAACTGGGGAAAGGCACCATTTCGTCAGAGTGGCAAATTGACCGAAACCTTGTCTAATGTTCCATCGAATGCATTCAAAATCCTTCTTTCGCACGATCCAAGTCATTTCGATGCACAAGTAGTTGGAAACACAAACATCGATTTGACCTTATCGGGTCATACGCATGGCATGCAATTCGGCATTGAACGTTTTGGAATCAAGTTTAGTCCCGTTTCATTTAAATACCGAAAATGGGCAGGACTGTATCAAGTAGGAAAACAGTACTTGTATGTCAACCGAGGATTTGGATTCCTTGGATTCCCTGGTCGTGTTGGAATTTACCCAGAAATCACCCTTTTCACATTTAAAAAGCAATCGTAACGCTTTCATTACTGATTTAATTTCGATACATTTAGCTAAAATTACTTTTATGC
>JBEEIV010000302.1:0-3397 GCA_041169645.1 Bacteroidota bacterium | reverse complement strand
ATGGTGATCAAGTTAAAAAAGGCGATACCATCCTATTCATGTCTGAAATAAAAGAAAGTTACCTCGATCCGAATTTGGTCGGAAGAACGGAGCAACAATTAAAGAATAAAGAACTCTCTGTTGTTTCTTATGGTGATAAAATCAGTTCATTGGATAACCGCATTGATGCCTTGATTGAAACCAGTAAATTAAAACTTCAACAGGCCAAAATCAAGTTGAATCAATCGTATTTGAAGCTCAAAACGGATAGCATCGAATTCTATACGACACAAATCAATACGCGTGTTGCTGAACAACAATACGATCGCTTTGAAAAACTGTACAAAGACAAATTGAAATCGCTTACGGAATTGGAAACGCGTAAACTAGCGCTTCAGCGGGCTCAAGCTGCGCAAGTGACGGCACAACAAAAATATTTGCAAAGCTCAAACGACATCATTGATGCTAAAGTCGAATATCAATCGATTGAGGCGAAGTTTCGAGATGAAATTGCCAAGGCGGAGTCGGATAAATTTGCCACCTTGTCTAGCTTGTACGATACCGAAGTTGATGTCATCAAACTACAAAATCAAGCAGCCAATTATTCCATAAGGAATGGAATGTACTACGTTTTGGCTCCTCAGGATGGTTATGTTACGCGGGTGCTGTCCAGTGGAATAGGTGAAACCGTTAAGCCTGGTGAATCTATCGCGACCATCATGCCATTGGTATATGACCTAGCGGTGGAAATGTATGTCAAGCCAGTCGACCTGCCACTCCTTGAAAAGGGACAACATGTTCGTGTGCAATTTGACGGTTGGCCAGCAATTGTATTCTCTGGTTGGCCAAATACAAGTTTCGGAACTTTTGGCGGAACCATTTTTGCAATTGATCAATTTGCCAATGAGGAAGGAAATTTCCGTGTGTTGGTTGCACCAGATAAACGTGATCGAACCTGGCCCAAAGCACTTAGAGTCGGTGGGGGTGCGAAATCAATGGTGCTGCTCAATGATGTGCTTGTAGGATACGAACTATGGCGAAAAATTAATGGATTCCCACCAAATTTTTATCAATCAAAAAAACAAGATAAAAAAGCGAAATGAAAAATATCATTTTAACCATCTGTAGTTCCTTTGTTGTTGCGTCTTTTTTTGCTCAAAATGAATTTTCCTATCAAGAATTTCGTTCCCTCGTATTATTGAATCATCCGTTGGCAAAACAAGCAGCGTTAAAACCCATGATGGGGGAGAGTCAAGTACTGAAATCGAAAGGTGGATTTGACCCAAAAATGTTTACTGACTATGCTTCTAAGAACGATAAAGGGGTAAATTATTATCAAGAATTGAACGCTGGATTATCCATTCCGACATGGTATGGGGTGCAAGTAAAGTCTGGATTCGAATCCAACAATGGTTCATATGTGAATCCTGAAAACAAAACACCTGCCGGTGGACTCTGGTACGGTGGTGTGAGTTTAAGTCTTGGTCAAGGTATGATCATCGATCAACGAAGAGCAGAACTATTTAAGGCGCGTATTTTTCAAGAAAGTACGATTCAAGAACAAAAATTACTATTAAATGAATTGTTGTATGAGTCCGGTTATGCCTATTGGAACTGGTTTTTAGCACATTATTCCACTCAAGTTTTACAAAATTCATTAGACTTAGCAACGATTCGATTGAACGGTGTAAAAACGAGTGCAGAACTGGGGGATCGTCCCATTATCGATACGGTGGAAGCGCGCATTCAAGTGCAATACCGCCAATCTTTGTTAACCAACTATGAAACAGATTTATTGAATGCAAAACTGAAAATTGAGTCGTTCCTTTGGACACAATCCCAGGAACCTTTGGAATTAAATGGAACAAGTTTGCCCGTGGAGATAGACTCTGTTGGACTTGAATTAATGCCATTTATCTCAGATGTTGCGGTAGATACCATGGTGCAAAATCATCCGTATCTAACCATGACGAATTTGAAAATCAAATCCTTGGAAATTGATCAAAAATTAAAAAAGGAACAGTTAAAACCAACGTTGAACCTTACGTACAACCTCATTAACGAGCCAATAAATTATAATCCATTTAATACTATTAGTCCAAATAACAACAAAATCGGTGTCCAATTTGAAATGCCGCTTTTGTATAGAAAGGAGCGCGGAGAATTGCAATTAGCCAAATTGAAAGTTCAAGACGAACAGTTGGATTATATGAATAACCGCATGTATTTAACCGTGAAAATCAAGCAGGCTCAAAATGATGTGTTGAATGCCCAACGTCAATTAGAGATTTACCAACAAACGGTGGTCGACTCCAAAGAATTATTTGAGGCAGAGAAAACGATGTTTGACCAAGGAGAAAGTTCTTTGTTCTTAGTGAATGCCCGTGAATTATCCTACATTCAAGCAAAATTGAAATACATCGAGGTACTCAGTAAATACCAACAATCCCTATTGTCCCTTCGTTTTTCAATGGCGAATCTTTGGTAATTACGTGAAATAGCTTTGAATGATGCTGTTTTTATTCTTTTGAACGTGTTCTATGAATGCCTTAGCCGTAGGGGTTAAGCGCGTTCCTTTGTTCCAAACGATGTGCCAATGTGTTTCAATCGGTAGGTCATTTAAAGCGATAATTTTGAGCTGTTGCGACAGTAATTCTTGACGAATTCCGATGATTGGCATGATGGATATGCCCATATTCGCAATAACGGCTTGTTTTACTGCTTCATTCGAGGTTAATTCAAGTTTTTTATGAATGGAAACCCCCTGTTTTTCGATGTACTTTTCCATAACCGTTCGCGTCGCTGAACCAAGTTCGCGGTAAATAAAAGCGGTAGATGCTGGAAGGTCCTTTATGGATTGGATTTTTTCCAAGGATGATGTAGCACTGCACACAAGAAATAATTCATTCTTCATGAGTGTTATTTTCTCAAGGTTTAAGTCCTTTGGTAAGGTTGAAACCAAGGAAAAATCAACGGTGTTTTCCCTTAAATCCGAAATAACTTGAGCTTTATTACTGACATCTAACATCAAGTCAACGTTCGGGTTTTCTGTTAAAAAATCCGTTAAAAAATAGGGAATCACGTATTTTCCTGTTGAAACGACGGATATCTTCAATTTTCCCGCAATTTGTCCCTTGTAAAGAGAGGATTTATACGCGATTTCATGAATGTCGTTCATGATTTTTTCAGCTACCCCAGCGATTTCATATCCAAATTCGGTAATGAATAACCTGCGATTGATCAGTTGAGTCAATGGAACATCAAATTGATCTTGAAAATTCTTGAGTTGAATGGATACAGCGGGTTGCGTCAATGCTAATTCCTGTGAGGCACGTGTGATGCTTCTTGTCTCAACGATCTTTAAAAAAATGCGAAGTTGGTTTAAGCTGAAGTTCATAAAATATATTAATGTAATGAG
>JBEEIV010000301.1:0-2657 GCA_041169645.1 Bacteroidota bacterium | reverse complement strand
TACCCTAATTCTGATTTTTTGTTTTCGAAATCGGATTTCATAGATGAATTTTATGTATTTGATGATCAATATGATTTGTTTTGGTTCGATGAGGTGAGAAAATTGGAAACATTTCAATACTATTCCGTAGAAACCTTAGTAGATGATGTTACTGCTGTTGGATTTAAAATTGGAAGAATCGAATTTTATATAGGTACACTTAATGGGGAATGGTGTTTGTTTTCAAATAGAAACCTTGACGGTCGATTTCTATTCAGAAATGCACCGGATTCAACAAATTTGGAATTGATAAATTGGCTTTCGAAGGAATATTCTATTCCTGTAGAAATCACATATTCAATAGTTAGAATTGCTAAAAAATATAAGTCGAAAAAAGTATTTAGTAATGGTAGAAACTTTAGTAGTTGGATGTCAAATAATCCAGAAAGTTTAACTCCCCCATTATGTTTAAAATGCAACTTGCCGGTAAGAAAGCATGATTTTATTCCTGAGGATAGGTTTACAAAAGGAATAAGTAATCCACCTTGGAATTCTGGGTGGCAAGGAATATGTGAAAACTGTAATCATAGTTATAATTTCTCATCGTCCCAACTTGTCAGTGCTGAACTTTTCAAAATTGAAAGGAGATCCTTGGTTAAATTAGCACACAAGGATTATATGGATTCCTTGGATAGTTTTGTCATACTATCAGGAGTTGAAATTAGTATTTCGGAAATAATAAATTATAGTGGCAATGAAAATCAAATTACAAACTCCAATATTTTTATTTCCACAAATGAACTCAACTTTATTTTAAAAAGTTTGAAAAACTCTCCCTTATTAGATCAATACGATTGGGATGCCGATACGACATAAATCGTTGATTTTATTTCTTGTTTTGCTTTAGCACTAATTCTCGCTTTCCCCAATTTTTTTCCTTTCCCCCCGTTTTCCTTGAATGTAATAATGCTTCGCTAATTCTTTCCCCAATGCCTTTTCGAACTGTCCTTTAATCTTGGATAATTTTTCCGATGCAGAGTTGTTTAACGCATTGCACATGTCATCGATCGACTGGTGCATTTCATCCAAGGAACCTAAGGTGGAAATATTGGTGTAAATCTCCTGTAATTCAGCTTTGTGCTCGACCAAGCTCGTTAAATGAATACCTTCCGGGTGGCGCATGAAAAGTAAGTATAAGGTTTTCTCCAAGGGTGTCAAGCGAATTTCCAAGTTCCCATAGGCCGGAATGACGAGGTTGTTTTCCACCGTCACGACCAAAGGACTCGGTTGAATGTGTTGGCGCATGTTTTGCGCAAACAACATTTTAATGCGTAAGGACTCCATCAATTCAAAAACATGGTTGGTTTCCGGTGGGGTCAGTTTAGGCGCAAGAAGTTCCATACAGGCTGGACAAATATCGGCCGTCCGCATCTTCAATATGACCTCTCTTTTATTTTGGCAGAAATCGTTCACGCATCCTACGGGTTCTTTGTGAAGAATATGAGAAAGTTCTTCTTGCGTTTGGACCATTTGTCTCTGGACCATAAGTGCGAGTATATGATAGGCCACAGGCAATTCAGTCGGGCAATGAATGAAACGCTCCCAATCTCCCGCATGTATAAACCCATTAGTTGGATTTTCAGGGTCCAAATAGCCAAAGAAATTACGCTGGTTGGGCTTTTCAGTCAGCAAAAACACGAAAGTGTCTGATGGTATTTGGTGTTTCACTCGAAGCTCCTGTGCCATGTCAAAAAGGTCCGACCAAGGCATTACAGATCTGTCGGGAAGGGGGATAGGCTCCCCGTTCCCAACAAACTGATTCATCCCGGTGATTGCTTGCAATAATTGAAGAATGGCTGCGAAGGTTTCCTCTTTTACGTCACCTCCACGAAATAGCATTGCTTTCATCTCTATTTTTTATTGTATAGTTCATCCAAGGATTCGCCTCGGCGTTTTTTATCTAAGTAATGATCCATCGAGTCGGAGAGTTTATTCCAAACATCCTTGTTCATCGCCGCTTTATCAAAAGCCGCCGCATTTTGACGTTTGATGTTCATTTTCTCCGCCATCGCCACGGCATCCAAGGTCGCCCCCAAGTAGCTAAATGTCCAGCGACCGGTCGCCTCCTTGCTTGAAATCATAGCCCGGATTTGTTGCAAGGTAAAAATTCGAGAGGCATTTTCATATCCGTCGGTCAAAATGATGATAACCGCCGAGTCTTCTGGGGACTTCATCTGTTGCTCCACGCTTTGAATGGTTTTACCTATGGCGTCCAACAAAGCCGTATTCCCATTTGGGCGGTAATGCGGCATGGTTTGGCCAATCATATCACGGACCGACAAATGTTCAAAAATGGGATTCACCGTGCTGCTGAAAAAAGTTAGACCTGCGCGTATGTCCTGTTCCGGGAATTTGACAGCCAGTTCCAAAATCTTGTTACGCTGCTCATAGAGTCCATTCACGGTTTGGTGAAGGCAGTCGGCCATCGAACCACTCTCATCCACGATGATGTGGTAAAAGGTTTTAGGCTTTTCCGTATTCACTACGTGGATGAAGATGTTGTCAGGGTAGCCCCCACCAAAAACGTATTCCGTCACCGGACATAACCATAAGTGGTGATTGTTGCGATCCGCTTTATAATAGGCACCATAATCCACGGGGGCATGGCCCACCGCATC
>JBEEIV010000300.1:0-5708 GCA_041169645.1 Bacteroidota bacterium | reverse complement strand
AAGTATTTTTGTCAATGGATCGAAAATGAAAGTGGAGGTAATTGACCAAAAAATCAAGCTACCAATGGCTTTAACAGAAAAGGTTCAAAACATCCAAATCAATTGGTGATAAAAATTCTATGTGTCAACTTGACATTAAGAAAAATAAAAAATATATTTGACTCACTAAAACGAGGTATTACAAACTAAAATTACATCTATGGTTCAAAAAATTACACGAACATTTGCATTTTTTGCGAGTTTCATGTTGGTTTCGATCGTTTCTTTTGCACAGAATGCAAGTGTGAAGGGATTGGTGAAAGATGCTGACGGACAAGCTTTGCAAAACGCATCTGTCACAGTCGAAGGTAAGTCTAAAGGCGCCATGACAAGTGAGAAGGGTTTCTATGAAATCTCAGGCTTGTCCGCAGGTACTTATACCTTGATTTACCGCTTCATGGGAATGGAGACCGTGAAAGAAAGCATTGTTTTGCAGGAAAACCAATCTTTGATTAAAGATGTGACACTTCAATCGAAAGCAAAAGACGAAAACGAAGTTGTTGTCATTGGATATGGAACGTCAAGAACGAAGGATTTAACTGGTTCTGCAACAGTGATTAATGAGAAGAATTTCGTTCAAGGTTCTCTTGCTACTCCTGAGCAGTTAATCATGGGAAAAGTTGCCGGACTAAAAGTGACATCCAATGATGGAGCTCCTGGTTCTGGAAGCACGTTGCGTTTACGTGGAGGAACATCCATTAATGCAAGTAATGATCCGTTGATCGTAGTGGATGGAGTTCCCCTAGATAACGGCGGAATTGCTGGTGTTGCGAATCCATTGTCCTTAATTAACCCGAATGACATCGCTTCTTTTGTTGTATTGAAAGATGCATCCGCAACCGCTATTTACGGTTCGCGTGCAGCAAACGGGGTGATCATCATCACAACAAAAAAAGGAGACGGTGGTAAAAATGCACCATTGCGAATTGTGTTAGATACCAAAATATCTCAATCAACCATCGCAAAATATGCCGATGTATTAAGTGCAGATTCTTTGCGTTCTTTGGTAAATGCACGTGGTACAGCAGCTCAAAAAGCGCTTCTTGGAGATTCATCAACGGATTGGCAAAAACAAGTATTTAGAAATGCCATGGTTTTGGATAACAACTTATCCATCACGGGAGGAATCAAAAACTTCCCTTATCGTTTATCAATTGGAAATAGAAATGAGAATGGTATTTTAAAAAGAGACCAGTTCAACCGTACTTCAGTTGGGTTAAATATGAGTCCTTCTTTCTTGAATAACAGTTTGTTGCTCGAGTCTAACTTGAAATACATTCAAACGAATTCGTTCTTTGCTAATCGTGGCGCATTAGGTGCGGCTTATTTTGACCCAACGCAACCAATTTATTCAGGTAATGAAAATTATGGAGGTTATTTTGAGTGGGTTGATAACGGCAAACCAAATACTTTGTCAGCGCGCAATCCGCTAGGTTTGATTAATCAAACAGAAGATGTCAGTAAAGTAAATCGTGCCATCGCGAATGCGAAATTAACGTATAGTTTCCCATCCATTGAAGGTTTAAAAGCCATTGTGAATGTTGGAGGTGATTTTTCTGAAGGAAACGGTTATGTAATTACCGATTCTAATTCAGCAGCGGGATACTTTACCAAAGGTCGTTATTCAGAATACTTATCTAGAAAAGAAAATAAGTTGATTGAAACGTATGCCAATTATAATTCAGGAACACGTTTTAACGACCATATTATTGACTTTACAGCTGGTTATTCATACCAAGACTGGATGAGCAGAGGTCCAAATAATCCAACCTTTAATCAAGCACAAGATTCAATCATCGGTGCGGCATCTAGTCCATATCCGAATTACACGAAAAATGTTTTGTTGTCTTATTACGCTCGTGCGATTTATAGCTTCAAAGGAAAATACATTGTGAACGCTTCTTTACGCCGCGATGGATCGTCCCGCTTTAGTCCAGAACAACGTTGGGGATTTTTCCCAGCGGTTTCAGGAGCTTGGTTGATTAATGAAGAAGATTTCTTGAAAGATTCGAAAACAATCAACATGTTGAAATTGCGTGCAGGTTGGGGGGTAACAGGTCAACAAGATGGTATTGGGGATTATTCCTACATCGGAAATTACTTCTTGGGAGCAACAACCGCTCAATATGCTTTTGGTGGACAATATTACCAAGTTTTACGTCCAGCTGGATTCGATGCTAATTTGAAATGGGAAACGACAACAAGTTACAACTTAGGTTTAGACTTTGGTTTCAAAAACGATCGTTTTTCAGGTAGCATCGATGTTTACCGAAAAGAAACAAGTGATTTGCTTGCTACGGTGCCAGTTCCTGCAGGGACAAACTTCACAAACATGATTTTAACCAACGTTGGTGGAATGAGAAATCAAGGAATTGAGTTTAGTTTGAATACTGGAATAATTGCAACGAAAAATACACGTTTAGATTGGACAGTAAACGCGACATACAATGAAAACAGCGTTACTAAATTATCTCGTGTTGCCGATTCAACATCTCCAGGGGTATTGGTTGGTGGAATTGGTGGTGGAATTGGTAATACCATTCAAGTACACCAAGTTGGCTATCCAACATTTACCTACTTTGTTCTAGAACAACAATACGACTCAAATGGTGACATGATTCAAGTAGGTGAACAAGCAAATGTGGATGTGAATCACGATGGAAGCATTACTGCTGCGGATAAATGGAAGGATACAAGTGCTTATGTTGACAGAAATAATGATGGAATCATTAACATTGATGACCGCTACTACGGTGGACAAGCAGCGCCGAAAATGTTCCTTGGAACCGCATTTAACTTTACTTACAAAAAATGGTATGCTGGGTTCTCTATGAGAAGTGAACTTGGTGCAACCATCTATAACAACTTGCATTCCAACAGTGCAACTTTCCAAACAATTGATGGAACGAAAAAGTACCTGAACAACATCAGTTCTCTTTACTATGAAGATGAAGTTCAGAAAACGACCAATAATCAACTTCTTTCGGATCACTACTTAGAGAAAGCGGACTTCTTACGCATGGATTTTGTGAACATAGGTTACCGTTTCGGTAAATTGAAATTCACCAACAATAAACTTGGTTTGAATGCCAGCTTTACGGTGCAAAATGTATTCGTTGTAACGCATTACAAAGGACAAGATCCAGAAGTAAATGGTGGAATTGATAATAATTTCTACCCACGTCCACGCGTTTACTCATTGAACCTAACATTTGACTTCTAAAAATGATAGCCATGAAAAAATTAATCGCCTATACTTTTATTACTGCTTCCATTATCTTGGTTTCATGTAATAAACAATTGAATCAATCACCGAAATACGGTTTAAATGCCGAAGCGGTGTACAGTAATCCAGATCAATACATTCACGTTTTAGCGAAATTGTATTCTGGAATGTCCATGACTGGTAATCAAGGTCCTGCGGGTTCTGCCGATATCGCTGGTATCGACGAAGGATTCTCTGCATACATTCGTGTATTGTGGAACCTTCAAGAACTTCCAACAGATGAAGCAATTTGCGGTTGGAACGACCCAGGAATTCCTGATTTGAATAAATCCCAATGGAATGCCGACAACGTGTGGGTAAAAGGGATGTACTACCGCATCTACTACCAAATCACGCTTTGTAATGAGTTCATATGGCAAGCTCGCGAAGAGAAATTAACCACACGTGGATTCTCTGATGCAAAATTGGCCGAGATTAGAACGTATCGTGAAGAAGCACGTTTCCTACGAGCATTGGCATATTACCATGCCATGGATTTGTTTGGAAATGTTCCTTTCGTTACGGAAAATGACCGTGTAGGGGCTTTTGAACCTCAACAAATCAACCGTGCCGATTTATTCAAGTACATTGAAGACGAATTAAAAGCGGTTGAAACGACGCTTTTAGATCCAAGTGCCGTTCCTTATGGTCGTGCATCTAAAGCAGCTGCACAATCACTTATGGCGAAAATGTACTTGAATGCAGAAGTGTATTTAGGAGCAGGAAACGAACGTTATTCTGAATGTGCTACCTATTGTGAGAAAGTCATGAATACAGGTGCTTTTTCATTGGATGATCACTACCAAGACTTATTCCTTGCGGATAACAATACCTCTCCTGAAATCATTTTCCCGATTGTTTACGATGGACTTTATGCGCAAACTTGGGGTGGAACAACCTTCTTGGTGTGTGCATCTTTAGGTGGAAGCATGGTGGCTGCGGATTACGGTGTGAATGGGAAATGGGGTGGATTACGTGCAACAGCACCATTCATCGATAAATTCGTTGATACAACTCAAGATACGCGTTGGATGTTCTATACTGCTGGACAGCAAAAAGAGATTACAAGTATGTCAACGTTTGCGCATGGATATGCTAACCCTAAATTCAAAAATAAAACATCTACTGGTGGTGTCGCTTCAAACAATGCAACTTCGCCACATACAGACATCGATTTCCCATTGTTCCGATTGGGTGATATCTATTTGATGTATGCAGAGTCTCAATTACGCATGGGAAATACAGCTACAGCCATTCAATACGTTAACTTGATTCGTCAAAGAGGATATGGAAACAACAGTTATGATGTTACTACGTTGACTTTGGATGACATTTTAGATGAAAGAGCACGTGAAATGCAATGGGAAGCGACCAGAAGAACAGACTTGATTCGTTTTGGTTACTTTACTAGTGGTGATTATGTCTGGCCATTTAAAGGTGGAGATGTAACAGGTGTAGCGCTTCCTTCATATGTGAATTTGTACCCGATTCCGACAGCGGATATCGTACTCAATAGAAACTTAACCCAAAATCCAGGTTACTAATTTTTTACTTGTTGATTGATGGAAAGGGGAGGTCTTCGGATCTCCCTTTTTTATTTTAGGCTTTTGGAATACGAAATACGCACGATTCCGTTTAATGCCCCTGAATCAAATTTTTGGCGAAAACCATAAGTACAAACGAACGAGTTACCATGTTTTAATTCTAATTCTGTCCCAATGAAATAGCGGAATTGAGCTGTTCCGGGTAAAATGAGGACATCCGTGCTGGTATATACCACATCCTTGTTCCATCGATAAAAATGTTCTGCAGAAATGATTGGGGTAAAAATAGCGTTTTTAATATCATATTTCAATTGAAGTCGATTGCGAAGCATCGAAACATCTCTTTTTACCGCACTTCGTTCTATTTGTTGTTGCACAGTCCAGTTGATATTCAAACGTCCCTTTCCGATGTCAAATAAATCAATGAAATTAACTTTTACACCAATGCCAAACCGATTGAGTACAGATTCATTCAATGGTGACAGACCTGAATTTGACGCGGGTGCAAGGGAAAAACGATAGGAAATAAATGGATCAATTCCTTTGATGATCGGAAAAACTTGCTGTGTATTGATAAATCCTTTACTGAAACCATTTCCCAATTCGGTCCTTAATTCTGTTCCGAACGAACTTTCAAAGTGCTTCGACCATTTTTTATTAAGGCTAGCACCGGTCCAGATACTTGTTTGTGCATTTGCTTGACCCAAACAGAATACACCAACGTACATGAAGAATTTACGCATTAGAAATAGATTTGAAATTCCCCTAAATCAGTAATTGATTCGTTGGCGTCAATTTTAGCCGATTTCTCTACTTTGATGGATGCATTGGGGTGTTGTGGATCATTTCCGAGCACATAC
>JBEEIV010000299.1:0-3968 GCA_041169645.1 Bacteroidota bacterium | reverse complement strand
ACTCGTCCGCGCACTATTCCATTTTGTGCTTGAATTCCATTAACCAGGAAAAAAGCAAGTAAAATCGTGAAAATTAACTTCATTTTGTTTAATGTTTTATTCTAATTTGATGTAAAACGTTAAACAAAATAGTTGTAAAAAAGTTTATTCGGAAGGTAATTTTTCTGTTTTTAACCATGTTTGCGTTCGGAAAAATGGACCAATGTATCCACGCACATTCAATTTCTGGTGGTTATCCGCTTGAATCCAAATCTTTGCCTCGTAAAACTTTCCATTATCAGGATCTAAAATGGTTCCCCCCTCCCATTCGCTTCCATCCCATGTCATGTTATTCAAAATTTGCATTCCGAGAACTGGTTTGTTTTTCAACTTTCCACTGCAGGCTGTACACAAGGAATGTGGCCCATCCTTTCCTCGTTTATAGATGTATACAACTTTGCCATACATTTTACCATCCTTCTTATACAATTCTACAATTGACTTCTTCAAACCGGTCCCATCGTCAATGGTAATCCAATAGCCCAAGCAACTTTGAGCAGACCATTGTTGCACGATAAAGCAACAGATCAATAAGAGAAATACACGTTTCATTTATGCTTGATTTGATGTAAAAAGTTTCGAAGTAGGTCCAATCCATACTCCGTTAAAATGGACTCCGGATGAAATTGCACGCCATACAGTCGTTTGGTAGGATCTTCCAAAGCCATCAATATACCATTATCCAAGAAAGCACTTTCGAACTGCGCTGGTAGCTTTACCACCTTCCAACTATGATAAAGTCCAACCAGAAAAGAATCTGGGAGTCCTAGAAACAAGCCATCATGATTTTTAACGTGCAAGGTTCCTTGCACCCCATGTTTGACCTCTTGTTGATTCTCCAATCGACCACCAAGGTGCACAGCAATCGCTTGAAAACCGAGGCATACACCTAATATGGGTTTTTTTCCAACAAATTCATCTAATAATTCCCTGAGGTTTTTTTTCTCCTCGGGTAAACCTGGCCCGGGTGAAAGCACAATGGCATCAAACGCATGTAAATCTGTCACATTCAAATAATCATGACGAATGACCGTTACTTCAGCATCTAATTGTTCAAAATAATGGGACAGATTGAAGGTGAAAGAATCATAAAAATCCACTAGTACTACCTTCACGTTCTTTGATTTTTGTTACTTTGCAAAAGTAGAAAAATTCGTTTAATCCATTGGATAAACTTAATGCGATGAAAAAAGCCATACACATACCAAACGCACCAGCCCCTGTTGGCCCATACAGTCAAGCCATTCTAGCGGGAAACATGTTATTTGTAAGTGGGCAAATCCCCTTAAATCCAGAGACCGGATTATTGGAAATGAATAGCATTGAAGAAGCAACGCATCGTGTAATGAAAAACATTGTCGCACTGCTAGATGCCGCAGGATTGACGATTGAAAACGTTGTGAAAACGAGCATTTTTCTAAAAAACCTGAACGACTTTCAAGCCGTAAATGGAGTCTACGCTTCTTATTTTCCGGGAATTCCTCCTGCAAGAGAAACGGTTGAAGTAGCTCGTTTGCCGCTTGACGTTACCATTGAAATATCATGTATTGCGCTCGTGAATGAATAAAAACCATACGACATTTGACTTAAGTGTTGTCATTGTAAATTACAATGTCACATACTTCTTGGAACAATGTTTGAATGCGGTTTTTGCAGCGAAAAAAAACCTGCGTTTACAAGTGTTTGTGGTGGACAATAACAGTGTAGATGGTTCGGTGGAAATGGTTCAAAGCAAATTTCCAGAGGTTCATCTCATTGCGAACAAGGAAAATGTTGGATTTTCACGGGCAAACAACCAAGACCTCGTCCTTTCTGATGCTAGGTATGCTGTATTATTGAATCCAGACACTGTCGTTGAAGAAGATACCTTTACAAAGGTCGTTTCGTTTATGGATGAACATCCGGATGCCGGAGGATTAGGGGTTCGAATGGTCGATGGAAAAGGAAGGTTTCTGCCTGAATCCAAACGTGGATTACCTACGCCAATGGTTGCTTTTTATAAAATTTTCGGACTTTCGAAACTCTTCCCGAAGTCAAAACGCTTTGGCCGTTATCACCTAGGTTATTTAAGTGAACACGAGGTGAATGAAGTTGATGTTCTGAGCGGAGCTTTCATGCTCATGCGAAAAGAAACCCTTGACAAAGTTGGATTATTAGACGAAACCTTTTTTATGTATGGTGAGGACATCGACTTATCCTACCGCATTCAATTAGGTGGATATAAGAATTACTATTTTCCGGAAACTAAAATCATCCATTACAAAGGAGAAAGTACGAAAAAAAGTTCCGTTAACTATGTATTCATCTTCTATAAGGCGATGGTTATTTTTGCCAAAAAACACTTTTCACAAAACAATGCCAAACTGTTCTCTTTTGCCATTCATTTGGCCATTTACCTAAGAGCATCTGTGTCGATCATTCGCCGATTTCTACTTCAGATTTCTTTTCCAAGCATCGACCTAGCCGTTAGTTTAAGCGGGTTGTACTTTTTAGCGGAACGATGGAAAATGAAAGAAATCCTATTCCCTGAAATCGCCACACATTTTTTAATTCCAGCTTACGCTTTTATTTGGATGCTTTCCGGACTCGTATTCGGCATCTACGATAAAGGAAGCCGACACCGCTTGATTTTGAAATCGGTGTTTTTTGGAACCATTTTTATTTTATCTACCTACGCCCTACTTCCCAAAGAATGGCAGTTTTCAAGGCTGTACATTTTACTCGGAGCACTCCTTTATATTGCGAGTTATTTCTTGATTCGCTTCTGTTTTGAGTTGATTTTCAAAGGAAATATCGGATTATCCAAATTCCCCAAAAAACGTTTTGCTATTATCGGTGATCACGACGAATTTATTCGAGTGAAACAACTTTTGGAAAATACTTATCCGCAGATTGACTCAATTCTGGGTATTTCGACTCAAGAGAAATTTGCTGAAAGCATTGGAAAAGTTGACCAACTGAGTGAAATCGTTGCAGTTCATAAAATTAATGAGGTTATTTTCTCCGCAAAATCGTTGAGTTCGTCGGAAATCATTCATTGGATGACACGCACATCAACAGACGATTTAGAATTTAAAATCGCGCAGCCCGATACAAGCTTTTTAATCGGAAGCAATTCGATTGACCGTGCAGGAGAACTGTATGTACTCAATTTTAATTCGTTGAGTCACCCAGAAAATAAACGTGTAAAAAGGCTCATCGATTTTTTCTTTTCTTTGATTTACCTGAGTACTTGTCCTTTCCATATTTGGCTATTCACAGGAAAAAAACAACTCTTGAAAAATCTGTTTGCCGTTTTAATTGGCAAGAAAACATTCGTGGGATACACTGATAATGAGGAACTTAATTTAGGTAAACAAAAACAGTGTTTGATTGGTCCGTTTGACCACCTTCATTTATCGTCCAAAGAGGATCGAGAACGATTCTTCCTCATCTATTCGCGTGATTATACGCCGCTGTTTGATATTCGAAGCATCATTCGTAATTTCCGTGCATTGGATCGGAACTAAATTCGAGATTTGCGCAATTTTTCACTAACTTTGCGCCCAAGTAAAAGACATCAATTTACAAGTAACTATGGCAGAAATAGAAATCCGTCTTCCCAAAATGGGAGAAAGTGTGACAGAGGCTACCATTACCAATTGGTTAAAAAATGTAGGAGATTCCGTTGCGATGGACGAACCATTAGTGGAGGTTGCAACCGACAAAGTAGACAACGAACTTCCATCGGAAGGAGCAGGAGTTTTGGTTAAAATTCTTTTTGAAAAAGATCAAGTTGCTCAAGTTGGTGACGTGATTGCAATTCTTTCTACGGATGGTTCTGCACCTGTTGCTTCAGCAACAAAAGTAGATGAGCCCGTTGCTGCTACCGAAAGTCCCGTGACTCCTGTAGCTGCGCCTGTCTTGTCCACTTCAGAAGCAGTTTCGAT
>JBEEIV010000298.1:0-3521 GCA_041169645.1 Bacteroidota bacterium | reverse complement strand
TCTCCTTTTGCATAATGCGCATTTTTTCCAAATTCAGAAACCGGTGCTTTTGGATCAACAGGCAAAGCAAAAACTAAAACCAATGGCACAACGACAAAGCCAACCATTTGCCACATTCCGGAAACACTTCTAGTTTTCAAGGAACCAAACAACATGAATAAACCTGTAAATACATACACATGAATCAATGTTGGAACCAAGGAAGTCAACGCGAATACCGTAGTGCTCTCTGAATTAGCTGTAGCATTATCCGGACTTAACCAACCCGAAACGAAAACATACATAAAGAGAATGGCAATGATTTTAACGAAGAGGTTTTTCACCAAAGCAAATAAAACCGCACTAAACAAAGCGAAAACCAAGAGCTTATCAAACAAATTCATTTTCACGAAATAGTCATACACCTCCAGGCTTACACCGAAGTCTTTAGCGAAAGCAGCATAGGATAGTAAGATTCCAACAATAAGTAATACGAGAAAATCCCATTTGCCTTTTGAAAAATAATTTCGGTCATGCAACCAACTTATCTCCGTCAGGTAATGTAAAGGCCCTAGATAGGCATATGCTAATAAGAATGTTTCAAATGGAAAAAAGTATGCGAGTACCGCAGTAATGACCATTAATCCAATGTTGGCGTAATTGATTTTATCTTCTCTTAATGCATTCATGTTGGTCAATTTTATCTAACAAATTTAACGAAAATAATAGCTAAAAAAAAGCCATCGATTGTTTCGATGGCTATATAGAACGAATCTAAAATAATTTGATTTGATCTTGATTGTCTTCCTCTTCTTTTTTCGACAAATCCCACTCCATACTTGGTATTGGTCCTGCATCACCCTCCTCCACAATTTCCACTTCTGGGTCACTTGAATTCTCCGGAGCTTGTTGATCTGGCCAAGGCTCAGGACTTTCATCTATTGAGTGAGTTAGAACGATCTCCTTCACTTTCAATTTTGTCATTTGATTTCCTTGGGCCTTCATGCCTTTGACATCAATTAAATCCGCCAAATTGACGATGTTGTCTGGCAAGTTCTTGGTTTCCTTCAATAACTTGTTGTACACAATTTTTGCTTCTGGACGATATGCAGTAGAAACGATGTCCATGTATGAGCCAGCAGACTCACTGATGAATGACACCCGTTTATCTGAAAGCACTTCACAAATAACCCGTTTGACATAATGCAATTCTTTTTCGGCATCATAATAGACGGTAGAAATTGGCCTGTCTTGGATCCATTTTTCAATGTGAACCATGTCTTCATCAAAATGCGTGGCTAAATCGAAGGAACTCAATCGGTATTCTCCATTGCGATACAAGGTCAATATGCGATCATCGCCTTTAAAGGAACCCAAGAATTTTCCACGACCTTCATCGTTCAATCGACCAACAATCGCATCGTACCATATCTTACGCGCCGCTAAGGTAGATCCACCAACTTCTTTTTGTACGATTTTCTGGATGATTTCCTTCGTTACGCGATTTCCTGCGGAATTACGTCCTTTTATCAGTAATTCACCCAAGTCTACATCAAAGCGCAATCGTTTCAAATGAGGTCTCGGGCGAAGTAATACAGTAACCACTTCACGCTCTCCATTCGGATGAACTGAGAAATAAAGCATTTTGGAACCTTTAGCACCTTTTGTCAGGTCGTATTCCGTATCACGCGTGATGGAGTTCACATAGAAGCGTTTCATCATAGTTGCTCCACCAATGCCATCTTGGTAAAACAAATGATAGATGGTACGGGTATCTCCTTTTTTCCAAACACTAGCGAAAATAAGGTCTTTCCCTACAAATTTCTTGTCTGAAACTTTCGTGACCATCATTTTACCGGAAGCAAAGAAACAAATGATGTCATCGATTTCCGAGCAATCTCCAATCGGTTCGTTTTTCTTCAATCCGTAACCAATAAAACCTTCTTCGTAATCGACATACAACTTGCGATTCGCAATGATTACCTTAGTTGCACTAATGTTATCAAATACTTTGATTTCCGTTTTACGCTCTTTTCCAGCGCCAAAACGTTTCTTTAAATCCTTGTAATAGTCGATGGCATATTCTACCAAGTTATTCAAATTGGCTTTAACCAATTGAATCTCCTCCTCAATTTTCAATAGCGCATCGTCTGCTTTGGTCGAATCGAAGCGTGTAATACGAATCATCGGTATTTGCGTTAGTTTTTGCAAATCTTCATCTTCAATCGCACGAATCAACTGTTTTTTAAATGGCTCAAAGCGTTTGTACAAATATTCATACAACGATTCACGATCGCTGTAATGCTTAAAGTCAATGTACATTTCATTGTTAATGAACAATTTCTCCAACGTGGAGAAATGCCATTGTCGCTCCAATTCATCCAAGCGAATTTCCAATTCGAGTTTCAGCAAACGAACCGTGTTATCCGTATTGATTTTTAAAATTTCAGATACACCTAAAAAACGTGGTTTTTCTCCGTCAATAATAGATGAATTTGGTGCCATGGACACTTCGCAATCCGTAAAAGCGTAAAGCGCATCAATGGTTTTATCTGGAGATACGCCAGGAAACAAATGAACAATGATTTCTGCTTCAGACGAGGTGTTATCTTCAATCTTTTTGATTTTGATTTTTCCTTTGTCATTTGCTTTAATCACGGATTCTATCAAAGAACCTGTAGTAGTTCCAAAGGGAATTTCATGAATGGTTAAGGTTTTATTGTCCACCTTTTTGATCTTCGCTCGGACACGCACACGTCCACCACGCAAACCATCATTATATCCCGTGAAATCAGCCATTCCACCATTTGGGAAATCTGGAAGCAATTCCACTTTTTTCCCACGTAAATGATTAATAGACTGATCAATTAATTCGATGAAATTATGCGGAAGAAACTTACAAGCCATTCCCACTGCGATTCCCTCCGCACCTTGTGCAAGTAACAAAGGAAATTTCATTGGAAGTTGCTCTGGCTCCTTGTTTCGTCCATCATAACTCAACAACCAATTCGTCGTTTTAGGATTAAACGCAACATGTAACGCGAATTTAGATAAACGCGCCTCAATGTAACGTGGCGCTGCTGCACCATCACCTGTTAACGTATTCCCCCAGTTTCCCTGGCAGTCAATAAGTAAGTCTTTTTGTCCAAGTTGAACCAACGCATCCCCAATTGAAGCATCCCCATGCGGGTGATATTTCATGGTATTTCCGATAATGTTGGCTACTTTGTTATAACGTCCATCCTCCAATTCTTTCATGGAATGAAGGATGCGTCGCTGAACCGGTTTGAGTCCATCATTCAAGGCAGGAACCGCTCGCTCGAGGATCACATAACTTGCATAATCCAGGAACCAATTTTCATAGAGTCCACCAACAGGAATAATTTTCTCATCAACCTGTTTGTTTTCAAACGGATTGTGCTCGTCCCCCAAGGATTGATTTACATCTTCTATTTCGTCTTCTGCCATGATTAAGAAGCAATTTCTATTTCGTTAGTACTTGGCTCTGCTTTTCCTTGCTCAGCAACATCTTTCTCTACGCG
>JBEEIV010000297.1:0-3919 GCA_041169645.1 Bacteroidota bacterium | reverse complement strand
CACCAACCGCAATGACCTTCCTCTCCTCCATTTGCTGTGAGTCCATTCCAATAATGATCGATTTCCGCTTGATTTTCACACTCGATGACCAAAGAATTAGCCTCTGTTGGTAAAAACATGGGTCCACCGTTTAATCCCATGATTCGTTGTCCATTCAATTCAAAATTAACGGTCAAACCACCATCTGAGAGGATCTGTGAATTCGGAAACAAGGAGCAATACAATTCAGCTGCTTCTCTGGCTTTACCGTCGAACCAAAAGCATAGATAAGGACGAGATTTCATGATTGATTTTATGTTTAATTGGAAGTAAAGATAAGCCAATAAATTAAGGCCCAAATCCCAATTAAAAATAAACTGAAGGAAGTTAATCCTTTCAAGTCGAATTTCTTATTCTGCACGTAGACTTGCCACAGCGCAAAGACCCAAATGATGATGATTACTAGAATGGGTATGGAAATTCGAAGCATAACATGTTGTTTTTGATCGAATGTACTCAGAAAACTTCAACTGCTGATAACAAATTATGTTCTTTACTATCCTTTCTAAAGTATCTCCGCGTCTACCTATCGATTCCATCTAGCGCAAAACGCTGAAAGGCAAATTCAAAAAGTAACATAAAAAGAAGATTTTTCATAAGTCTGAAAGAAATATGAACATATGTAGTTTATGAATTCATTTGTCGATATATTTTGAATTGCTGTAAAAACCAGAAGTAAGCAATACATAAACATCCTACAATTAAAAGGACATATATGATGGATGCTTGATGAATGGAACGATAAGTTGCGGAATAATGAATTAATATCCACATCAACGTGGAGATCAATCCGGCAAAAACTAAAAATTTCGAAGATAATTCTCCTAAAACTTGGTTTAATCGTCGCAGGTCTTTCGGATACTTGACTAAAATTGAGGTCCAATGTGTTTTCTTTCCGAGGTATACAAAGGAAACAAAGTTACTAAAGGACAAATTTTCTTCTTTGGGAAATAAATCCATTGGCCGGAAGGTTCGTATTGTAAATGCATACATGACATAAATGAATACGATGGAAAGAATGACAATGATGGTAGTCCAAGATGATATTCCTCCTACAGTCACAAGTGGATTTGCTTCCTTTTTTAAATCCGGAGTCAATAACACAGAACAATAAGCATCATAACTTCTTGAAAAAAGTATCCAACCAATGGTTAGAATATACTTTACGTATTTGTTCATTTGATTGTTTTTAATCTTTAACTAATTAAAAGTAATGAAATTTTCTCATTTTTTTTTTTTTTGATTTTAACACATTCTCCTTGAAATCAAGTTTCTCTGAGAATCCTTTACAACTCCATATACCGCACATCCTGCTGGAAAGGAAGCTTTTGCATCCACCCTACTTCCAGGCAATAATAGGAAAATTCTTCCATTACAACACCGCGCAAATGGTAAATTCCTTTACCATGAAAGGGAAAGCGCCGCACTGTTTCTGGAAAATGCACCGTATCAATCGTATCTCCGTCGTAATCAATAAAGGTTCCAAAGTTCATGATTTCCCCTTTACTGGTTTTCGATTGCTTGATCGCGACCAAATATCCATACATTTCCACTACACTTCCCAAGGACTGTGGAATTTCACGTGCTCGAAAATGCACGCGCGACAAAGGATCGCGCAGCAGATCAAAGGGATTACACAAGGGAAATCCCAATAATTCCATCTGCTCAAAATAGGCCTCTTGCTCCTGTTCTTCCAAGTCGGGTAACTCAAAATGCCTTGAACGCACCTCGAACAATTCAATGTGACGCTCCCGCTGTGGATTCTTGTAGTGATGAAAATGCGCCTTCCACAACATTTCTTTTCGTTTCTCCGGAAAGTCACGCAAAGCGCCAATGCGAATCAACAAGGATGTTTGTTCCAAGGGAAGGTGAACACGACGAAGGAAATCTTCGAAGTCGCGAAACTTTCCCGCTCGATGACGCTCTTCAAAAATCCGTAGCACCAGAGCTGCTTCTATCCCCGTCACCAAGTTAAATCCCAAAATCAATGTGGTTCCACGTAAAAGGCATTCATACGCTCCTTCATTCACGGACGGCGCTTCAATCTGCGCTCCAAAACGACGCGCTTCGTGCACATAAATCTCAGTGCGGTAATACCCACCGAAATTATTAATCGTTGCCGTCATGTATTCCAAAGGATAATGGGCTTTCAGATACAAACTTTGGTAACTCTCCACCGCATACGACGCAGAATGTCCCTTTGAAAAGGCATATCCCGCAAAACTCTCAATTTGACGCCAGACATCCAGCGTCACTTTTTCATCGTAGCCTTTTTTCGTGCAATTGCCAACAAACTGTTCCTGCACACGCAAAAACTCGTCCCGCGAACGAAATTTTCCAGACATGCCACGACGTAGGACATCCGCCTCTGCCAAACTCAATCCAGCGAAGTGATGCGCTACCTTGATCACATCTTCCTGATACACCATCACGCCATACGTTTCCGGCATGATTTCCAATAAAATCGGATGCGCTTCTTTTCTTTTCTCCGGATTTCGGTGACGTAAAATGTACTCGCGCATCATTCCCGACTGCGCCACACCCGGACGAATAATCGAGCTTGCCGCTACCAATTCGAGGTAGGTTTCGACTTTCAATTTTGCCATCAACATGCGCATCGCTGGAGATTCCACGTAGAAACATCCTAAGGCTTTTCCATCCAACAACAGCTGACGCACTTTCGCATCCTGCTTAAAATATGCGACGTCGTGGATGTCGTGCGGCAATTCCTCCGGACGATTATACGCAATCACTTCCATGCAATCGTGAATTTTCCCGAGTCCACGCTGACTCAAAACATCAAACTTATACAATCCAACATCTTCGGCTTCCATCATCGAAAATTGCGTCGTTGGATAACCTTTCGGCGGTAAAAAAGTCGCGGAATACCAGGTCATGGGACGCTCACTGATCACAATTCCACCCGAATGTACACTCAAATGCGAAGGCAATCCTTGAATGTACTTACTATAGCGCAAGACCAAGCGCGAGAATTGATCTAGCTGTTCAAACTGAAACTTCCCACTACTCAATAAATCAATCTCAGATTTCGGTAATCCAAAGACCTTGCCCAATTCACGAATCGTGGCGCGGTACTGGAACGTGTAATACGTGCACAGCCAGGCAGTATGTGGGTAACGTTCAAACAAGTAGCGCACAATGTCGTCGCGGTCCTTCCAGGAGAAGTCAATGTCAAAATCCGGTGGATTCTTACGGTAGAGGTTGATGAAACGCTCGAAATATAAGTCCAATTCCAGTGGATCAACATCCGTAATCCGCAGCAAATACGCCACGATGCTATTCGCCCCACTCCCACGTCCGACGTAGAAATACCCTTTGGATCGCGCATACGAGGTAAAGTCCCACGTGATTAAAAAATAGGACAAGTAATGCTTCTCCGCAATCACCTCGATCTCCATTTCGATGCGTTCAATGATTTCATCCGTCACCACGCCATAACGGTAATCGAGTCCTTCCGCACACAACTCCTTCAACAAGGCGCGATCTCCCTCAATGCTTCCCGTGTACGTCGTTGGATTCTGGGGCTTGGCATCATCTCCGAACTCAAAGTTCACGCGGCAACGTCCAAACAAGGCTTCTGTGCGCTCGATGATTTCCGGGTAATCATTGAAACCGTTTCGCCAATCCTCATAGGACATAAAACGTTCGTTTTCGTCGGCCTGATCTTCTTTTTCCAACTTCGACAGCAAGCAATTGTGGTCAATGGCACGGAGCAAGCGATGCGCATTAAAATCCGCCTTTGACTGAAAGATCATCGATTGCAAAGCCAGTAGTTTACCGCGCGGAACCTTCTTGTATTTTAAGTCTAAATAAATGAGTTCATCTATCTGTATTTCAATGTATTCATGCTCTCTTAATT
>JBEEIV010000296.1:0-12290 GCA_041169645.1 Bacteroidota bacterium | reverse complement strand
AAAGCCATTGAACGTCAAATGCGCACAACATTTACCGTTGGCGAAATTCCAAACGCAGAGGAAATTTGTGAAATTCAATTAATGAAATTGATCAATAAAACCATTGCAACAGAGGTAAAAGAAGGCGACATCGCTAAGTTTATGCCTCAAATCCTGGAGGCGTTTGAAAGCTTGTCGAAAGAGGATATCATCAAACGATTTGTTTCAACTGAATTTAACCGTTTCATCAATTATTACGATCGTGCAGGTGACTTAAATGCAGCAGCAAGAGACGACCGCGGTGGTGAACGCAAAGGTGTCAAATCAGATCGAGCTCGCGAAGAGGGTAAAACACGATTCTTTGTTAGCCTAGGTCGACGCGATGGACTGAATCCAGGTGCATTATTGCGCATCGTTTGTGATGCTACTGGACTAAAATCAGCCGCTGTTGGTCGCATTGATTTAATGACATCGTATTCCTTCTTTGAAGCGGATCAGGAACACACAGAGAAAATATTGAAAAATGTCAATGGGACAGATTTCGAAGGACATCAAGTAAGCATAGAGGTTACCGCACAAAAAGAAGGTGGATCAGGTCGCAGCGAAGGCGGACGTGGTCGCGGACGTTTTGGTGGTGATTCTCGCTCTGGAGGAGGCGGTTACGCTGGTCGTTCCGGAGGTGGATTCTCAGGTCGTTCTGGCGGTGGCGGTTACGCTGGTCGCTCAGGTGGTTCTGGAGGTGGATTCTCAGGTCGTTCCGGTGGTAGTAGCTCCGGTGGATCATCACGTAGTGGTGGTTTCGCAGGAAAAAGCGCTAGCGGCGATCGTCCAAGAGGTGAACGCAAATCTTTCGGTGGAGACCGTAAAAGATCGTAATACGAAACTCAATTAATTGCTATAAAAAAATCATAATATCATTATGGAAATAAGAAATATCGCCATCATTGCTCACGTTGACCACGGAAAAACAACATTGGTGGATAAAATCATTGAAGCAGGTACAATGATTAATGAACGTGATCGTCCAACAGGTGACTTGATCATGGATAACAATGACTTAGAACGCGAACGTGGAATTACGATCGTTTCTAAAAATGTTTCGGTCACGTATAAAGGAACTAAAATTAACATCATCGATACCCCAGGTCACGCCGACTTTGGAGGTGAAGTTGAACGCGTATTGAACATGGCGGATGGTGTTTGTTTGTTGGTGGATGCCTTTGAAGGGCCCATGCCGCAAACACGTTTTGTTTTGCAAAAGGCGCTTTCACTTGGATTAAAGCCTTTGTTGGTTATCAACAAGGTGGACAAAGAAAACTGTACACCAGAAGAAGTGCATGAAAAAGTATTTGATTTAATGTTTGAATTGGATGCCAATGAAGAACAACTCGATTTCCCAACTATTTATGGTTCGGCGAAAAATGGGTGGATGTCCGAAGATTGGAAAAATCCAACTACGACGATTACGCCATTACTAGATCGTATTCTTGCTTATTTTCCTCCACGTAAAATCGAAGAAGGAAATACGCAAATGTTGATTACTTCGTTGGATTTCTCTTCGTATGTTGGTCGTATTGCCATTGGACGTTTGTCCAGAGGTGTATTGAAAGAAAACCAACCAATTGTACTTTCTAAATCGGATGGCCGTCAAGAAAAACACCGCATCAAAGAAGTGTTCGTATTCGAAGGAATCGAACGCATGAAAGTGACTGAAGTGCAGGCTGGAGATTTGTGTGCTGTGACAGGTATTGAAGGATTTGAAATTGGAGATTCCATCTGTGATGCAGAAAATCCTGAGCCATTACCAACGATTAAAATGGATGAACCTACCATGAGTATGTTGTTCTCCATTAACGATTCTCCATTCTTTGGAAAAGAAGGAAAGTTCGTGACTTCGCGTCACATTTCTGACCGCTTAACGAAAGAGCTTGAGAAAAACTTGGCGATGCGCGTAAATGAAACAGATAAAGCCGACAAGTGGATGGTATTTGGACGTGGTGTACTACATTTATCGGTACTCATTGAAACCATGCGCCGCGAGGGTTATGAACTTCAAGTTGGTCAGCCTCAAGTAATCATCAAGGAAATTGATGGTGTGAAATGTGAACCAGTTGAGGAACTAACCATTGACTTGCCAGAAATTCACAGTGGAACAGCAGTTGAAGCCGTGACTCGTCGAAAAGGTGAAATGAAAAACATGGTTCCTAAAGGGGAACGCATGATTGTGACTTTTGAAATTCCTTCCAGAGGAATCATTGGATTGAGAAACTATTTGTTGACGCAAACAGCGGGTGAGGCGATTATGAATCACCGTTTCTTGGAATATCAACCATACAAAGGTGAAATTCCAGGACGTCAAAATGGATCCTTGATTTCCTTGGAACAAGGAACATCCATTCCTTTCTCTTTAAATAACTTGCAAGAACGAGGTAAATTTTTCGTTGCTCCGAATGAAAACATTTATGAGGGACAAGTGATTGGAGAGAATTCCAGAGCGGGTGATTTGTGTGTGAACGTAACGAAAACAAAAAAACTGACCAACATGCGTGCATCAGGTTCAGATGATAAAGTTCGTTTGGCTCCGCCAAAAGTATTTAGCTTGGAAGAATGTTTGGAATACATTCAATCGGATGAATACGTTGAAGTAACACCTAAAAATTTACGCATCCGTAAAATCCTTTTGAAGGAAACAGATCGTAAACGAAACGGAAAAGCGTAATAAATCGTAAGTTTATACGTTATCTCCAACGATGCGAAAACTGATTTACCTATGTTTGATATTGTCTTGCGTTGAAAGCGTTACTGCCCAACGCAAGACTTTTTTTTCTAAATCAGAATTTGGGTTGAACATTGGACAGATGTATTACATCGGGGACTTAAACCAATTCAAACCTTTTTATCAAAGTAACTGGTCGGGCGGACTCATGTATCGCTACAACTTACAACCGAGACTTACCTTGCGTTTCAACTACCTCTATGGTCGCGTTGAGGCTTACGACAAAGAAAGCGCGAATCCACTTTTTGTCAATCGAAACCTTGAATTTAGATCCATCATCCACGAAGTAGCTGCGGGAATTGAATTTCATTATGTTCCATTTACGTTTGGTAAAGGAAATAAAAATGCCGGAACGGTTTATTTGATGGCACAATTGGGTGGTTTTCACATGAATCCGAAAGCGGTGTACAATAATGAGCTAATGGCATTGCAACCCATGTCTACGGAAGGACAAGGCACTTCTATTGGAACGAGAAAACCGTATCAATTGTATCAAATATGTATGCCACTTGGGATGGGCGTGAAATTCGCTATTGGTAATAAACTTACCGTCAATTTCGATTTGGCCATTCGAAAAACGTTTACGGATTATTTAGATGATGTAGGGTCTTTGACCTATGCGAATGCAAAAGTGATTGATAAAGAAGTATCAGATGTTGCTTCGGCATTGTCAAACCGTAGTTTAGATGGATCCAAATATGGCATTCGCGGAAATCCTTCAACCAAAGATTGGTATGTTTTTTCTGGAATGACGATTGCCATCCGTCTCGGGAAAGAAAAAATCTGTTTTTATTAGATCAACGTGGGTCCTTCCAAATCAGTGTTTTCGTGGCATTTTGAATACCCGGAATACAGTTTCCATCACCCCCACCGGTAAAGCCGCCATCGGGAGCACACACAAATTGACAATCAGCATCGTATAAACTGCTAAATTGATCGCAACAAGCTGCAGTAAAATAATAATAACTTACACCATTGTACTCCCATAACCAAACTTCCGTTGGTGGATTTTGAACGGGATCGTTTTGAATGCTTTGTATTTTTTGTTCGATGCATTTGGGCACATCCATGCTTAGTACTGGTTTCTCACAGGAAGAAAGCAATAATAGGATTGAGGTAATTAGGAGGATGAAATAGTTCATGGTTGTTTTTATTAATGACATTCACAAGCTTCACACGCTGCTTCCGTTTCAAATCCGATTGATTGACAACCACTATATCCTTTTAGTTCGCAATTATCCGTAGTTGGATTGTATACCCAACTTTCCCAATAAGCCATACACGTAATGTCTGTTGGGATTTGTTCGAGGCATGCTGCTTCTTGGTTTTTCATGCATTCTCTTTTGCATGAAAACAACATAAATACGATGGAAATTAATATAAATTGTTTCATCACAAAGCTTTTATGATTAAATAAAATCGGCTTGATTTAAATTAAAGGTATACGTAAAGACATCCTTCCATCCATCCCAATGCGCATAGTCACCAATGGTTTCATTGTGCCAAATGTAGGAGAATTGTCCCCCGTGAAGGCAAACTTCCTTGAACAATTCAGCGATCTTTAATTTCGCTTCATTTGGTTCCAGGTTTAAATATTCCTTCAAGGTGCCGTCCATATAGCTGAACGGATGAATGATCAAGTTCGTTATATCGTTTTTCTCTAAATCAAACCACGGGAAGGAACGAGCTGTTCCCGCTCGAAATCCGGCAATATCTGCATACCCCATGGAGTAATCATCCGTAATGTTTTGTCTGACCAACGCTTGATAGGTTGTGGGTAAATGTAACATCAGAAAATGCTGTCTGTTTTTCGTGATGTTCGTTTCCGTAATTTCGGACAAACGTTGTATTTCTGTTAGCAATTGGTATTCAGAATCATTAGAACCATAACTTGCATGGATTCCGATATCAGCAAAACGAGACATGTGTTGAATCAATTTCCTTTGCGCAGGATGCTGGTGTGAAAGATTCTTATCGTAGGGACCATAATCTCCAAGTAACCAAAAAATAGTCATTTCTGCACCGGTCATCGATAAAGTTTCAATGAAATCATACGTATCGTAAGGGTCCTTCATTTCTCCTGCTAACACTTTTTTACGATCAGAAAGGCGTTCTTTTCGAGCGTAAATCATATCCTTTGCGGTCGCTAGTTTCGTACGAAGTTGATTTTTATGTTGGTATGCGAAAGCATTGTCAATGTCAAAGGTTGGAATGCAAGCGATACGTTCTAATTTTGGATGCCAATTCAATCCACACTTTTCCTTTATGAAAAATAAGAAATCGTTACTCCATCGGTCGCACATCGCTTTTTCATGCCAATCGTTTTGATAGAGAATGCTTTTCTTGCCGGGGAAACGTCCCAAGCTGTCTCGTTGATCCGTTATATATTCTTCCATTCGACTCAAGGTGTAAAAAACACTCGCAAGCGGATCAATGATCCCATTGAAAGAGAAACAATCCTCTTGAAAAAATTGTGACCTTGTGATTGAATACTCCTCAATCGTTTCTTCAAAAAGCAAGGTGCTTGGCTTCAGTTGTGGAATGTCTTGAAAATAACGATCTGAATAATTCAATTTCACACCGTTCAGTGTTTCAAATTGAATGTAATCATTACACAATTGGTAATCAACACCTCTGGATCCTAAAACGAATTGCAAGGTGTAAATCAAGCGTGGTGAGATATGGTCTACAAAAATATTTAACACACTAAATCTTCTATTATTTTTTTGCAAATAAATTTTGCTGCATTGCCGTCACCGAATAAGGATGGATAGGTAAAATCCGTTTTGGAAAGAAGCGCTAAGGATGTTTGTACGATGACTTCCTCATCTGCTCCTGCCAAGCAAGCATTCCCATTCGATACAATTTCAATCCATTCAGTTTGCTCCCTTAAAATTACGCAAGGTTTTTGAAAGAAAAAAGCTTCTTTTTGAAGTCCACCACTATCTGTGATGATCAAACGCGCATGCTTTTCTAAAGCGATGATGTCTAAAAATCCAGCGGGTGGTACGATTTTTATGGCTTTGTTTTGATCGATTAAACGCAGAAGCTCAGGAGAAATCAGTTCATCTATTTTCTTTTTCGTCCGAGGGTGCAAAGGCAGAATAATGTCAAATCCGGTGTGTTCTTGCACGCGTAAAAGCGCAGTTAAAATACCGCTCAAAGATGGAGCATCATCCGTGTTATTGTCCCGATGAATCGTGCAAAGAATGAATTGTTCTTTGGTTAATCCATATTCGTTTATAATGGTAGATTGTTTATCTGATAACTCCGAGAAATACAAGCTATTGTCGTACATGACATCTCCACAATGGTAAACATTAGGTCGGTCAATACTTGCTTTTTTAACAGGTGACAAATCAAAACCTTCTTTCAGTAAGTTGTTCATGCCGGCTAGGGTAGGAGAAAATAGTAAAGAACTCATGTGATCACAAGCGATGCGGTTGATTTCTTCAGGCATGGACTTATTATAGCTGCGTAAACCAGCTTCTACATGGACCACTGGAATGTGCATTTTAGCTGCGGCTAAAGAGGCAGCAATGGTTGAATTTGTATCTCCGTAAACGAGCACGGCATCAGGATTTTCTTCTGAAAAGAGGGTAGCTAAACCTTCCAACATTTTGGCGGTCATGCTGCCATGTGTTCCACTGCCAACATTCAGGTTATGAGCTGGTTTCGGAATGCCTAATTCTTGGAAAAATACATCCGACATGTTTTCGTCGTAATGTTGACCGGTGTGTACGATTAACTCCTCTAGTTCGTGTGGAAATTCGACGGAAATTGCCCGGCTGATGGCAGCTGCTTTGATGATTTGTGGACGTGCCCCAATGACTGTAATGATTTTTTTTAGTGACATAAGCTATAAGATGCCTTCATCGGCAAAGCTAAAATAACCATTATCTGTGAAAATAAGGTGGTCAATCAATTGAAGATCGATAAGTTTGGCAAAGTCCCGTATGTTTTTTGTTATTTTCAGGTCTGAATGACTCGGTTCACGATTTCCACTTGGGTGGTTATGGTTGAGGATAAATCCGGTGGCTTGACATTTCAGCGCGTGTTGAAACAGTATTTTTCCGTCCACAACTGTACTTGTCATTCCACCTTTGGATAATTCGATGGTATCGAGTATTTCGTTGGCAAAATTCAGGAAAACGACGTAAAAGACTTCGTAAGAAAGTCCCTGAAATCGTTTCTTTAAATGTGCGTAGATCATGTTTGAATTGCGAACCTTCGTTTTGAGGGGGATCACACTTGACTCCCTTCTAGCTCCAATTTCAAGCGCAGCGATGATGTTGATGGCTTTGGCTGGACCAATTCCTTTATATTGAATGAGTTCGTTGAAAGGTGAGGTAGCCAATGCATTCCAATTTGAACCATGTTGTGCGAGGAGTTCCTTGGCTAGGTCAAGCGCACTTTTACGATGGTAACCCGAACCGAGTAAGATTGCGAGTAGTTCCGCATCAGAAAGGCTTTCTTTTCCTTTGAGAATCAATTTTTCGCGTGGACGATCGTCTTCCGACCAATGCTTAATGGATGAACTCGGGTTCGGTGTTTGATGTTTTTTCATAGTCTAGAAATGCCCTATTTCCTAAACTCGAATCATGCTTTTTTATTGTCGAATATGTATTGATTTCGTTCTTGTTTGTACATTTGTGTCATGTCTAAGAAAGATAAAAGCCGTGTGAATGTCGTTTATTCGACCAATCCTAATTTTCAATTTCAGCATGAAGAAGAGGAGGAACAAGATACGTTAGCCAACAATCAGCAGCGCTTGTATGTGTCCATTGATCGCAAACAACGTGCTGGAAAAGAAGTGACCTTGATTGAAGGGTTTACAGGGACAGAGGACGACCTAAAAGACTTGGGAAAACTCTTGAAAAGTAAATGTGGGGTAGGCGGTACAGTTAAAGATGGTGAAATTCTGATTCAAGGGAATTTCAAGGATAAAATCTATGACCTTTTAATGAAAGAAGGGTTTTCTCAAACAAAGAAAAAAGGTTAATTATTGGCGGTTTTAGCCGGTTCAATGTGAATTAAAACATCGGCTATAGCTGGAATTTTATCCATTAAATGGTCCTTCAAGCGATGCGAGATTTCGTGTCCATCAAATACGCTAATGTCACCGGCAACTTCCACATGTAAATCGACGATGTAGACCATTCCCGTTTTTCGCACCCAACATTTTTCTGTATCGACCACGCCTGATACTTCCAAGGAATATAATCTAATTTCCTCAATTAAATCGTGGTGAAGGTGCTCATCCATGATTTCACCTAATGCTGGTCGAAAAATTAAAAAGGCATTATAAACGATAAAAACAGAGGCGATGAGTGCGGCCCAATCATCTGCTTTCTCAAACCCTTTTCCAAAAATAAACGTGAGTGAAATGCCTATAAAGGCAATTCCAGAAGAGATGGCGTCGCTTCGATGGTGCCAAGCGTCAGCTTTCAGAGCGGATGAATTGGTTTCTTTTGCTTTTCGATTGACGTATTGAAATGAAAACTCTTTGACCAAAATAATGACGCCAAGTACGTACAATGTAAATAATGCTGGCTTTTCTTGTGGCTGACCTAAGTTTCGAATGCTTTCAACGGCAATAATGGTGGCTGAAATCAATAAAAATCCAACTACAGCAAATGTGATTAATGCTTCAGCTTTCCCATGTCCATATGGATGGTCTTCATCCGCCGGTTTCGTAGAATACTTCAATCCAAATAAAACAAGGAAACTGGCAAAAACATCTGCTGCTGATTCAATGGCATCGGCTATCAATGCGTCAGATCGACCAAAAAATCCCGCTGTTCCTTTGATGCCCGCCATTACCGAGTTCGTTACAATACTCAAAACTGCGGTTTTTACAGCTGTTTTTCTTCGTTTTTTCACGGGTGCAAGGTACAAAAAAAACGCCCAACTTATTGGGCGTTTTTGGTAGGCTTATGCGTCTAAATTTAGTTTTTAACAACCTTTAAACTCGCATTTTCTTTTTTACTTTGAACATTCAATTGATACATTCCGCTCGCAAGCATTGAAACTGGAACAGTGATGAAATCAGAGCCAAGCCCGTTGCTCACCATTCGTCCTGACAGATCAACAAGTTGATAGGTGAATGGTCCTTCGCAGGTAATCGTTAGGGATTCGCTTGCCGGATTTGGATGTACTTGAACCGCATTGGACACGTTTTCATTCAGTCCATCAATCACAACCACATTGATGTTGTAAGTCGTATTCGTAATGATTGGTGCATTCCAGTCAAAATAAATGTAGGCAGTATTTTCAATTTCGGTACCAACGGTAGCGGATGAATTCTCCCGGATTCGATAGACTAAGTGTCCATGACTCTCTGGTTCATTGGTTGTGCTATCTGGGAGCCAAATACTTGGGAATTCGAAGCGCATCACGCCGTTTCCAAGGTTCACAATTTGCATGTTGTGTGTTGCCTCAACAAGTGTGAGTGAAGACCAGTCCAAATCCGCATCCAAGGTATCGATGATGTAGATGTTTTGAGCAGGTGCTGTACCGGTATTTTGGAAGCGAATGGTGTAGCTCAATGTTTCTTGTGTAGTTCCGTCCAACGATGAAGTTGGTTCACCAAAATGTTGGATCGCCGCTTCAGGACGCGCCACCACTTTGTCATTAGGATCATAACTGTTTCCTACCAATTGAAGTAAGCTTCCAGCGTTATTCACGGTAGAGCAATCTGTGCCTGAACTAGGTGCAATTGTGGACGTGAAGTAATGCGCCGTTCCTGAGGTAAGTCCACCAGGAACGTTAAACGTAATTACATCGTAATTGCTGAAGAAGCTAGAAGCGGAGGATAAATTCCAGGTAATTGTGTTTCCACTAACCGTTCCTCCATTCGCAATGGAAGAAGCATTTACCGTAACTCCGGTAGGGAAATTCATCGTTAACGTATAGTTGCCTGCAGCACCTGGACCGTAATTTCCCCAGTTGATTTTAACGTATGCAATGCTGTTTTGATAATAACCTATCCAAGGTGTAACCGTAGTCCATAAATCTGCGCAAGTTGTAGTAGTTCCGCCACAATTCACGGCAATAAAGCCAGTGTTTGTTGTACCGGAAGTGCTTCCAACCAAAGTGATGACACCAACAGTTGGATTATATCCATTGTAGGTTAACCAAGTTTGACTGATGGTAGCAATCAAGTAGGTACTTGTACTCATCTGTCCACAATAACTAAAATAACCCGTAGAATCAGTATAAACCGTAATGGAGCTATTTGATGCACTCGTATTGTAAAGTATTACTGGAGCTCCTGCAAGAGGCGCTTCGTTTGCATTCATGACACCATTGCCGTTTGCATCACAAAATACGAATCCGGAATAACACAAAGTAGGCGAAACAGTTCCTCCACAATTTAATGGGAAGTTTATGGTATTCACTGGAATTCCACTATTACAAGGAGTTCCCAAAATGTAATTGATGTTGCTTCCGTTGTTATTTAAAATTGAATAGCCGTGTTGTGTTAACCAATTTGAATTAAGACTCAATACCGCAGTATCATTGATCACACCTGGATAGCTGATGTTGTACATTCCGCTGTTATTGGTATATGCAACAGTTCCATTCACGGAAATGGGCGCATTGGCAATTGGTGTTTCACCAGCATCCATCACTCCATTATCATTCGCATCACAATAAACTTGACCAGTGGCGCAAAGCATGGTTGTTTGGGAAGCGCAATTTAAGGTAATTAAAGTGGTAGTTGTACCACCGCCCACTGTGACTGTTGGACTCGGAATAATATTTCCAATGACGTAATTATTTGCTGCTAACCATGTTGGATCAATCGATAACGTGTAGGTTCCAGCCCAAATATTATTCATCATGAACATGTTGTTTTGAGTAGTGTCTGTATAGGTTGTGGTTCCGTTTGTTAAGGTAACGGGTACAGGAGTGTTAATTTGTGAATCGATGGTGCCATTATTGTCGCAATCCACTTGTATCAAGCAGTAAAAATAAGCGGTACAAGACCCAACTGTCAAAAGCAATGAATCCATCGCATAGGTTTGATTCGAAGAATTGTATACCATTGTTGAAATGTTGTAGGTTCCTGGCGTAGTATACGTATGTGTGAGTGGTGGCGCCATCGAAATGTTTGTTCCGCTTGTTCCTGTTCCCCCATTTGATGTATTGACCATTCCATCTCCCCAATTTACTTGTGAAACAAATTGAAATCCAGTGAAATTATTTCCTGTGATAACGTAGGGTATCGTAGCCGTTCCAGTAGAACTTGTACTTGGAGTTAGTGCAGAAAAGGACATCGTGGCCGTCAGTCCGCATATGGATGTTGGCATTGTTGTTGGTGTGGTTAAGCCATTAATGGCGAAGCCAGTTACCTGTGCTTTCATAGAGAAAATTCCTCCGAGAAGAACAAGTGTTGCTAGGATTTTGCTAAGGTTCAGATTTTTCATGTGCGTTGATTTACAATTGATTGACGAGAATGAATTGCGATGGTTGCCCGTCAAGCTAAATTATGTTTATTTTTGCTGATATACAAAAGCATTCATGAATCCTACCATTGATCGACTACGCTTAGCACAATTTGGCAACCTTGAGGTGTTGGCGAAACAGGTTGTGGAGGGATTTATAACAGGATTGCACAAAAGTCCGTTTCACGGATTTTCAGTTGAATTTGCTGAACACCGCTTGTATAATCCCGGAGAATCAACACGAAATATTGATTGGAGACTATTCGCGCGTACGGAAAAAATGTTCACCAAGAAATTTGAGGAGGAGACAAATTTACGTTGCCAAATCGTTATTGATGGATCAAGTTCGATGTTCTTTCCAAAAGGAGATTTAACAAAATTCGAGTTTTCGGTATATGCAGCTGCCAGTTTGATTGAATTATTAAAAAGGCAAAGAGATGCCGTTGGCTTATCGCTTTTTTCTGATAAATTAGCTGTGCACACCGCCGCCAAATCATCCTTAACGCATCATCGTTTTCTCTATAGCGAATTGGAAAAACGGATGAAGGAGTACGAAGAAAAAAGTCGAACAGGTACAGATGCTGTTCAAGCCCTGCATGATATCTCTGAATTGACACATCAACGCAGTATGGTCGTGATATTTACGGACCTTCTGGATGATCCAAATCGCATCGATGAGTTCTTTCGTGCCATGCAGCATTTAAAACACAACAAACATGAGGTCATCCTATTTCATGTGTTGGATGCCAAAATGGAACAGCATTTTGAATTGGAAAATCGTCCGTATCAATTAATCGATATGGAGTCAGGTGAGAAAATGTTTCTCCAACCCTCAGAGGTTCGAGAGAACTACGTCAAAGGCATTGAAGCTTATTTTAATGAGGTAAAGATGCGCTGTGTGAATCACCGAATCGATTTTATGTCCGCCAACATTCACGAAGGATACAATCAAATCTTATTGCAGTATTTACTGAAACGCCAGAAGTTATTTTAAAGCAGTATCCACGCGTTTGTTCATTACCTTGAAAAATAATGGAGGGATAAACGTGAGTAACATCATTCCAGGATAACCGGTTGGCATGACG
>JBEEIV010000295.1:0-5435 GCA_041169645.1 Bacteroidota bacterium | reverse complement strand
TCGAACAAACAGGTCCCGCACTTTATTACGGTGATCGTTACTTGAAAGGATTTGATGCAGTGATTCCAAGGATTGGTGCATCCGTTACTTTTTTTGGAACTGCGGTGGTGCGACAATTTGAGATGATGAATGTTTTTACAGCCGTGAATTCCAGAGGAATCATCCACTCTCGTGATAAACTGCGTTGCTTGCAAGTTCTTTCAAAAGAAGGGATCGGCTTGCCGAAAACGGTTTTTACGAATTACTCGAAAGACGTAAAGCATGTTGTGAAATCAGCTGGTGGCGCTCCTGTTGTGCTTAAATTACTGGAAGGAACACAGGGACTCGGCGTTGTATTGGCTGAGAACATGAACGCAGCTCAGTCCGTATTAGAAGCATTCAATGGACTGAAAGCCCGTGTAATCGTTCAAGAGTTCATCCGAGAAGCAAAAGGGGCAGACATTCGTGCATTTGTAGTAGACGGTGAAGTGGTTGGCGCGATGAAACGTCAAGGAAAACCAGGTGAATTTCGGTCGAATCTTCACCGAGGAGGCACCTCCATGGAAATTGAATTAACGACGGAAGAAAAATACACGGCAATCCTTGCTGCTAAGGCGGTTGGACTTGGAATCGCGGGTGTGGATATGCTACAATCCGAGCGCGGACCTTTGGTGTTAGAAGTCAATTCATCCCCTGGGTTAGAAGGCATTGAAAAAACCACGCAACAAGATATTGCTGGTAAAATCATTTCATACATCGAGCGCAATGTCAATCGCTAAGAAAACACCCAAAAAAATGGTCATTCTTGGACAGGAAATCATTCCTGGAAAAGGAGTTCAGCTCAACTTTGATGTGGCGCATCTTCATACGAGAACACCAATCTTAGTTCCGGTAATTGTCGAGCGTGCGAAAGAAGATGGTCCAACCGTCTTATTGATGGCTGGTCTTCACGGAGATGAAATTAATGGGGTAGAAGTAATTCGTCGTTTTCTGCGCAAAAAGCTACACAAACCCACAAAAGGAACGATCATTTGTCTGCCTGTTTTTAACATTTTTGGATTTTTGAATGTTCAGCGAGAACTGCCTGATGGCAGGGATTTGAACCGCAGTTTTCCAGGTAGTTCAAATGGATCTTTGGCTTCTCAATTTGCCTTTCATTTTATGAAAGAACTAGCACCTCATTGTGATTATATCATCGATTTTCATACAGGTGCTGCTCAACGAAATAACTATCCTCAGATACGTTGTGTGTTTAAAGATGAAGAAAGTTTGGAATTGGCACGTGTTTTCAATCCACCCTTCATCTTGCATTCTAACTTAATCCCGAAAACACTTCGTGAATCCATCGTCAAGCGTAAAAAGAAAATTTTACTTTTCGAAGGTGGAAAATCAAATAGCATTGAGGAGCAAGTGGTGGAAGAAGCATTGAATGGCGTTAAACGTGTGATTTCCCATTTGGGAATGCGCAATTATAAGATCGATCTTACCAAGGACCGTGAGCCGATTTTTTTGAATGAAAGCAAATGGATGCGGGCTCCTTCATCTGGCATGTTTCAAGCACTTGTTCAAAATGGCTCTGCGGTAACAAAAGGAGATGTGATTGGTATTGTAACTGATCCATATGGAAACTATGAAAAGAAAATTAAAGCGACACAAGATGGATACATCGTTTGTTCCAATGAGTCTCCGGTTGTGTATAAAGGTGATGCCATCATGAACATCGCAAAAAAAATAACTTACTAAATCTATGAAAAAATTACTTTTTACTTCTTTACTGTCTCTGTTTTGCTGGCAAGTCGTGGCACAAAATTTCACTCCCGAATCCTTTTTGGGCTACGAAATTGGTGAGCGTTTTACACGTCAAGACAAAGTAGTTTCCTATTTTCAAGCTTTACAAGCGGCTTATCCAAACATGATGAAAGTAGAAAAATATGGTGAAACCTATGAACACCGTGATTTGATTCTTGCATTTATCGGTACGGCTGAGAATTTGAAGAAATTAGAAGAGATTCGATTGAATCACATCAACCATGCGGCAAATGAAAAATTGGCGATTGTTTGGCTGAGTTATAATGTGCATGGAAATGAAAGTTCGGGAACGGAAGCGGCGATGCAAACGGCCTATCGACTTTTAACGGACAAGGCTGATTACTTGAAAAACACGGTGGTGATTATGGATCCTTGTTTGAATCCGGATGGAAGGGACCGTTATGTAAATTTCTACCATCAATATGAAAATGCTCCTGCTGATTTAATGAAGTTTTCTGCAGAACACAAAGAACCCTGGCCGAGTGGTCGTCCCAATCACTATTTGTTCGATTTAAATCGCGATTGGGCATGGATGACTCAAATCGAGTCAGAACAACGTGTGAAACGATACAATCAGTGGTTGCCACATGTGCATGTAGACTTTCACGAACAGGGCATTAACGAACCGTATTATTTTCCACCTGCAGCAGAACCGTACCATGAAGTGATCACGAATTGGCAGCGTGATTTTCAAACGGAAATCGGTGGGAATCATGCGCATTATTTTGACAAAGAAGGCTGGTTGTATTTTTCCAAAGAGATTTTTGACTTACTCTATCCAAGTTATGGTGATACCTATCCAACCTACAATGGGAGCATTGGCATGACCTATGAGCAAGGTGGAAGTGGTCGCGCAAGTTTAGCTGTTATTACACAAGTAGGTGACACGCTTCGTTTAAAAGATCGCGTAGAACATCACGTTATTACTGGTTTATCTACTGTAGAAATGAGTGCCAAAAATGCGGATAAGTTAGTGAAGGAGTACCAGTCCTTCTGTGCAAAGAAAACGTATAAATACCAAACGTTTGTCCTCAGAGGTACACAGTCAAAATTAGAACCGCTTATGTCCCTCATGCAGAAAAATGGTATTCAAGTGGAGATGGTAACAACTGCTGCGCAAGAATTGGCCGTGAAAGGTATGCATTATCAAAATGGCTTAACTGAAAACCTAAAACTCAAAATGGGTGATGTATTGGTGCACACACAACAGGAAAAAGGAACACTTGTCAATGTGCTTTTTGAACCAAAAACAAAACTTTCCGATAGTTTGACCTATGATATAACTGCATGGACATTGCCTTTTGCATATGGTTTAGAAGCGTGGGCATGTGAAGCAAATAACATCAAAGGAACGGCCTTCCAAGCTGGGCTTGCTGCGGTAGTGAATTCAAACGGACCTTCTTCATGTTATGCCTATTTGGCTCCATGGGAATCCATGAAATCAGCTCGTTTTTTAGCGGATTTGCAAAAAGCGGGAATCAACGTTTATTTTAATGAAAAAGGATTTACCTGCAACAAACAAGAATATGATCCAGGAACATTAATCATCCTTAGAGGCGAAAACAAAAGGGCTGATTTCGATCAAATTGTTACGAAAATTGCTCATGAACACAGCATTCAGCTCGGGAGTGTGAATTCTGGATTTATGCAGAAAGGAATCGATATGGGCTCTTCCTCTGTAAAGAAAGTCCGTAAGGCTTCGGTGGGAATTTTAATGGGAGAGGAAACGTCATCCTTGAATGTTGGAGAATTGTGGCATTTCTTTGAGCGACAAATGGGTTGTCCGGTTCACTTGGTCTTTGCTGCAGATCTAGAAGAAGCGTTGGATCAATTATCGGTGATTTTTGTCCCAGAAGGAGGCTTGTCGGTATCTGAAAACACATTCGTGAAAACATGGATCGAAAACGGGGGAAAACTTGTAGTAATGGGTAATGCTGTTTATGATTTTGTCGGCAAAGAAGGATTTGACATTAAACTGAAAGAACCAATAGCGGATAGTCTTTCAGAGCCGGTTCAATTTTCCAATGAAGAACGCAATCAGATTTCATCCAACATCATTGGAGCGATCTATGCTTGCGAGATTGATGCATCGAATCCACTTGCATTTGGTTACGACACGTACTATACATTACGCCAAAGTGCGGATCATTTCGATATCGGAGCGTATAACGTCTTTCGTTTGAAGAAAGACGCAATAGCAGAAAATGGCTTTGTTGGTTACCGCGTGAAAAAACAACAATCTGAAGCTTCCATAGCAGGATACCAAACATATGGAAGCGGAAGCATCATCTATTTCATCGATAATCCACTATTTAGGGGATTCTGGGAAAATGGCAAACTCATGGTTGCGAATGCCGTGTTCTTTGTTAATGAAAATTAGTCAAAGCTTCGTAAACGACATGTTGCATGCGCGTTCGGATGCTCAAGTCGCGAATTTTCCAGTTGTCCTCTCTTGGATTCACCCTGTTCGATAAGAAAATGAAAATCACTTTATTCTTTGGATCGGCCCAAGCAAGTGTTCCGGTAAAACCAGAGTGACCAAAACTTTGCTGAGATGCTAATGCATCACACGTTCCACCCCCGCTTGCATTTGGACGGTCAAATCCAGCACCGCGTTTATTTCCTGGAAACTGTTGTTTTGTATATTCCTTGCATACTGACTCCGAAAAGAATTCCATTCCAGCGTATTTTCCTTTGTTGAGGTAAAGCTGCATGACACTTGCTAAATCGGTCGCGTTAGCAAAAATTCCGGCATGACCAGCAACTCCTCCGAGCATAGCCGCACCCGGATCATGCACGTAGCCACGCAACAATTGTTTTCGAAACGTTTGGTCATTTTCGGTTGGAATCACGTGGTTTTTATCGAAATGAGCGAGTGGTAGGTATCGGATGTAGCGCAAGCCCATTGGACGGTAGATCTTTTCTTCGAGGTACACATCTTGTCCTCCTCCAATTTGCTTTTCCAATATTTTCTGTGTGAAATAATAGCACAAATCCGAATATTCATATTTCTTCGGTCCCAAGGTAGATCTCATAATTTGTGCGTACATACTGTCTCGAAAGGAATTGTTAATGTAGAGTCCTTCGGCAACTTTGCGTTCGAATCCCGGTTTTTGGCTTGTACTGTAGATGGAAGGGTTCCAAACGCCGTTCTGAATCGTTTTCTTGTAAAAAGGAATAAAGGGAATTAATCCCGCTTGATGCGCCATCATGTCGCGGATGAGGATGTCACCAAAAGCAGTATTTCCGGTAACCTCCGGGATGTAATCTTTCAATTTTTTATCAAGTGAATATTGATTTTTCGACTGCAAATGCATGGCCAATAGGGTAGATCCCGCGATCTTGGTAATGGAAGCAATATCGTATACATCAGTCAATTCTATTGGTAAAGCGTCTTGATCATAGGTCTGCTTTCCGTAACATTTCCGCCAAATAATGTGGTCATTCACAGCAACAAGTACTTGACAACCAGGATATGCACCTTTATCGATGCCTTCTTTTGCGATGTAATCAATTCCTGCGAGTTTTTTAGAATCAATGCCAATTTCTTCTGGAGAGGAAAACTTTAATCGTCCGTTTGGAATTGTTTTGATACCATGACCTGCATTGTATTCTTTCTCTGAGGTAAGCAATTTGGATTTCAATGT
>JBEEIV010000294.1:0-6111 GCA_041169645.1 Bacteroidota bacterium | reverse complement strand
AATTATACGGTAAATGCTTTGGGAACATATACCATTGAATACGTTTTTAATAATGCAGGAGATCAAATTCCGCAAAACAATAGTAAAACAACAACATTTACTCGAACAACAGGAGAAATGTCTCGTACGATTGGTGTGACAGGATCGCTTGGTGTAAGCACAACCAGTGCGCCAGGAGCTACAAACATAGAATTTGGAAATAATTACACCATCACACAAAACGATTACCTTGATTCTGTAACGTTTGTATTAAATCCAGGAACACCCGTTGGATATGTGGCTAGTGTAAATATTTACGCTACAACTGCGAATGCAACGGGTGTCATGGTTCCCAATACAACACCAATTGCTTCCACGATTACTTACACCACAACTGCTGCCGATAACCTAAATGGTGCAACGATAAAATTACCGATTGTTGGAGGAACCTTTAACATGACGCCGGGCACATACTATTTTGCCGTTTACCAAGCCGCTGTAGCAACAGGAAACATTCGTTTAGCTACGTCAACGGAATACGCGAGTCCAAACATGGTATTTTACCGTTGGACTGGAAGTAACGGAGGAACATATGCTGCAACATCTTATTCATTTGTGATTAACCCCATATTTAAATCTTGCCTTGCCTACAATCAAACGGTTTCAACGACAGCTGCATCATGTGGTGCAAATGACGGGGGCGCAAGTATTTCAACTACCGGGGGGACTGGTACAGTTAATTTCCTTTGGGCAAATGGATCGACTACATCTAGTATATCTGGAATTGCTGCCGGACAATACCCTTGTGTCATTTCCGATGTAAATGGCTGTCCTTCGACAATTAACGTTATTGTCCCAAGTTTATCCAACCTTTCTGTTGCTGCTTCTGCACAAAATGTAACATGTGGTGGCCAAGCTTCCGGAAGCATTTCACTCACGGCAAGTATGGGAGTTGAACCATATACCTATAATTGGTCCAGTAGTCTTGGTTCCACTTCAAGCCTAAACAACCTAAGCGCTGGTGTATATGAGTGTACCGTAACGGATGCGACAGGCTGCGTAGTGATTTCTTCAAACACATTAATTGATTTATCGAATCTTCAAGCTAATGTGCAAGGGACTCAAGTGCTTTGTAATAACACACAAACCGGAAATTTAGAAATAAATGCTTCAAATGGGGTTACTCCATATTCATATCAGTGGGTCGGAACATCAAATACAAATAACTTCCTTACTTCGATAGGACCAGGAACCTATACCTGTGTTGTTACAGACAATTTGGGTTGTACTGATACAGTCGCGACAAATCTTTCCGTAACCACTTTAGCAGCAAATGCTTCAGCTTCCAATCCACTTTGTTATGGAACGAACACCGGAAGCATTACTGTTTCAGCTTCAGGTGGAACTGGACCATACACTTATGATTGGGCTGGATCTACCGCATCAGGAACAGTTATTTCAGGATTGGGTGAAGGAAGTTATTCTGTTCTCGTAACTGATGCATATGGTTGCTCAGCGACGGCCTCAGCAAGTATTAATGAACCGGAAGCTTGGTCCGTGAGTACTACGGTAACTCCAGCAATTTTTGGATCGGATGGAGCAATTGATTTAGTAGTTTCAGGTGCATCAGGACCATACACATTTAACTGGGATAACAATTCTTCAACCGAAGATCTCTCAAATTTGGATGGAGGAACCTACGTTATTACCATAACAGATTCGGTTGGTTGTACGTATACTGATTCAATCATTGTTAATTCTTTAGTTGGTTTAGAAGTAACAGACCTAAATCAAATTAATATCTATCCAAACCCTAATAACGGTCATTTTTATTTGGTTGGTCCGGTATTAAATTCTATTACACTCTATAATCAATTAGGACAAAAAGTCTCTATTGATGTGAACATAGTGAATGACGGAAAATACCAAATTAGCACTCATCAAGTTGCCAATGGTTCCTACATTCTAGAACTTCAAAATAACGATGGCGTAATGCGAAAAACAATTCAAATTATGCGTTAATCATTGCTTTTGTATCTTTTAAAGCCCAGTGTAATTACTGGGCTTTTTTTTTCTTTTAAAACGATGCTAAATGAATAAAAACGAACGCAATTGCTATAGTTAGAATGGGCACATAAAACGGTATGTATTCTTTTCATTAGTTCCTTTTGCCATTTGAACTAAAAAGATAAATCATAAGAAAAATAGAAATTAATGGTGCCCATCAATCGAAATATTGGTTCCATAATTTTGATCCATTCCTTTAAATTGATACGGAAGTTTTTCCTTGTAAAGGAATTTCTTTTGAGTGGACTCAAATGGACGATAGATGTAATACACATAGTTGTTATGAACCCTGATTTTGTCCACATAACGAAAGGATAATTTCACTTTTTCAACTACTTCTCCCGTACCTATGTTGATCAATCCAAGGTAGCAATGACCATCCTTTTCGTAGGTCGTATAAATGGATCCCGTCACCCGATCTTGAATGACATTTCTCCTCCACCCTGTTTCCTTAGCTTGATAATGATGATACAGTGGAATGGTGTCCATGCACACTCCATGAATGGAATAGATTAACAAGAGATCTTTAGGATAATTAAACACGAAGATCGAATCATTTCGATGAAACATGGGTGCATACACTTCTTTGTAATAGATGGATTGCGTAAAATAATTGGCACCAATGTAAATCTCCGCATCGATTCCAGTCTCCATTTCCTTGTTTTTCGCCCACAATTTTGTGCGTACATCCATCCACTTGTATTCGGAGCGGTAAAGTTCCATCATCAAATCGTCTTTAATGTTCACGATAGACTTATAGGATGAATCCAATTTGTCAAATACATAGTAATCAAAAGCCGGATATATTTTACTGAAATCCGAGAAGAAAATCTTGGACGTATTTGTATCTACTATTGGCTCAATGTATTTGAAATAATAATCTTTGGGAATGAGTCCTAATTCGATTTGATCCCCATCCGAATAAACTCCGTAAACGTGTTCCTTACAGATGACGTGAGCATTTCCACGAAAATCTCGTTTCAACTCAATGGCTGCATCGTTTAAAACCACACTCGATTTTGTTTCTGATCCATTATAAAGCAACAATTCGCTTCCCTTTTGTAATTGCTTGGGATAAGCGAGAATGATCACATCTCCATTGGCTTGCAACTCGAAATCTGCCACACTCAATCGCTTTGAACCGAAAACCGTATCAGGTACACCAACGGATTTCACAATGACTTCCTTTGAAAGCTGAATACGCATTGGGACCAATAAAACTTCTAGGCGAATCGTGTCTTTTCGTTCCTTGTAATAAAACGAGAGGTTCGATGTTTGATAAATGGCATGACGGAATTCAAAATTTAAGGTACTTCCTACGTTTACCTTTTCCAACGAATAATTTGATTTTCCATTCACTGTTACCTGATAAACGATGGAATCACCCCCAAGAAAAGGAGACATGGTAATTCCGACGTTTGAAACAAAATCGCCTGTGCGTTTATCAATACACGTCAATTGTAATATTTGAGCTTCGCTAATGGAAGCAAAAATCAAAAAGATGAAAAGAATACGAAATTTTGTCATGTAAAAAAGATGTCAATCCATGCAAAATTCCACAAGGTCTTTAAACACGAACATTCCAGTGGAAAGTATCTTCTACTTTTCCAGCCTTCAAATCATCCATGTGTTGTTTGATGCGATTCGACAAGGTACGTGTTTCAAATGCAGGCAATTCCAAAATTTCATCGCGGTATCCAATGACAATGATTTGTGCGATTGTTGCAGCTGTTCCAGCTCCAAACGCATCCTCCAAGGTGCCATTTTTCGCAGCAGTCACAATTTCTTCCACAGAAACCTGCCGCTCTTCAATTTCCACGCCCCAACTTGCCGCCAATTCTAATACCGAACGTTTGGTAATACCTCGAAGAATGGTATCCGCATCTTCAGAAGGAGTAATTAACTTGCCTCCAATTTGGAAAATAATGTTCATGGTTCCAGATTCTTCGATGTACAAATGCTCCTTCGCATCTGTCCATACCAGCTGGTGAAATCCTTGCATTTGACATTGCTTCGCCGGATAAAGGGACGCACCGTAATTTCCAGCTGCCTTCGCTCGTCCAACTCCACCTTTAGCAGCACGCGTGTAGTGCTCTTCGATTTTAACGCGAACTGGTTCAGCGTAATACGCTCCAACAGGTGAAGTAATGACCATGAATTTATACGTATCCGATGGTTTGATTCCAACTAATTCATCCGTAGCAAATAAAAATGGTCGAATGTATAGCGAGTATCCCGGACGATCCGTTACCCATCCTTTGTCAACAGCAACCAATTGCTTTACTGCTTCAATGAAAATGTCTTCAGGAACTTCAGGCATACACATCCTTGCTGCAGATTCAGCAAAGCGTTTCGCATTCATATCTGGACGAAATAAGATCACTTCTCCGTCTTTGTCTTTATAAGCTTTTAATCCTTCAAAAATGGATTGACCATAATGTAAGGCAGACATGGCAGGGTGCATTGGAATTGGCTGGAAAGGAACAATTTTTCCTTCCTTCCATTCTCCATCCGCATATTCCATGATAAACATGTGATCAGAAAATATTTTACCGAACGGTAAATTGTTCCAATCTACTTGAGATAAGGTAGATAGGTTTGTTTTTTCAACTGAATAAGTAAGAGATGTAGTTGACATACATGTTGATTTGATACGCGAATATACGGCTTCTGATTCGCCCTCACAACTAATTTTATACACAAGACATTTCTTGTACCTTTGTAAGGAAAGGTAACAACGTGAGTCAAAGCGAACAAATTTTAAAGCAATATTGGGGATTCGATCAATTCAGACCGAACCAACAGGCTATTGTGGACGACGTTATTTCAGGTCATGACGTACTTGCTTTGTTACCAACAGGAGGAGGGAAATCCATTTGTTTTCAAGTCCCTGGATTGATTCGTGAAGGTATTACGGTGGTCATTTCACCCTTAATCGCTTTGATGCAAGATCAAGTAGAAAACCTGAACAAACGAGGTATTCGTGCCAAAGCGATCACATCAGGCATGAGTTTCAAGGAAATCGATTACATCCTAGACAATGCCAAATTTGGGGGTTTAGACTTTTTATATACCTCACCAGAACGCTGTCAATCCAGTTTATTCATCGAGCGATTTAAGTCCATGAATGTTGGATTACTGGTGGTTGATGAGGCACACTGTATTTCAGAATGGGGACACGATTTTCGTCCAAGTTTTCTTCAAATCAAGAACCTACGGAGTTTAAAACCCGACACGCCCATTATCGCCCTAACAGCAACAGCCACACAACGCGTAAAGTCGGACATCATTGCGCAGTTAGAATTAAAAAAAGCGCGTATACATGAAGCATCCTTTGTTCGGTCAAACCTTCATTACCTTGCAAAGAAAACAAACAATAAAATTGAAGCGATTGTTGCGCACTGTAAAAATTCGAAAGAAGTAGGCATCGTTTATTGTCAAACCAGAAGATCGGTGAAAGAAATCGCCAAAATTCTACTTGCCAATCACATTTCTTGCGGGATTTATCATGGTGGACTAAGCAAATCAGAACGCGAACAGATGTTAGCTGACTGGATGAACGAAAAACGTCAAATCATGGTAGCGACCAATGCGTTCGGAATGGGCATCGATAAATCAAACGTTCGATTCGTTTTACACTACGAAATACCAACGTCTTTAGAGGCCTATTTTCAGGAAGCTGGACGAGGAGGAAGAGACGGAAAAGAGTCGAAGGCATGGCTTTTTTGGGAAGAAAAAGATGTTGAAAATCTTCGAACCAGCATCGTGAAGAAATTTCCAGCGAAAGAAGATGTGCTAAATACCTACAGAGCGATTTCTAATTTTTTAAAAATCGCCATCGGATCGGGAAAAGAAGAGACGTATCCCTTGGACTTAAAAAAAATGTGTCAGGTCTACAAATTGGACTACGAAACCACTTTTCATGCGCTTAAAATTTTGGAGCTCAATGAAAACCTCTTGTTTTCAGAAGGTGCCTTTCACCCCACCAAGTTAAGGTTTCTTGTAACCAATCGTGAATTATATAATTTTCAAATTCAATTTGAATCTGTTCACGCTTTGTCCACC
>JBEEIV010000293.1:0-8403 GCA_041169645.1 Bacteroidota bacterium | reverse complement strand
TACAGTTAGAAGTTCCAGGAATCGATGTCCATGTTGTACCAAAATCGGTAGAGTACCAAACCCCATTTCCGTTCCAACCTTCTTGGTCAGACCCAGTAGAAACATACAACACACCATCCGGTGTTTGTGTCATGGATGAAATAAACGGATTTGCACCTGCAGTGAAGTAAGATTCAACGCGATCCCACGTGTTCCCTTTGTTCGTTGAAACAAACAAACCACCAGAAACACCACCAGCCCATAAACGATTGATGTTGGTTCTGTCCGGCTGAATGGCACGTGTGCGTCCACCAATGTTATCTGGACCCATTGATTCGAAAACAATCGATTTCGATTTTTTCATTTTGCGGATTTGACCATCAATTTGTGCCAACTTCTCTGCAGAAACAGGTTGTCCAGTTGTTACGTCAATGTAACGAGCACGCAACCATGCCATCGCATCATCAGAAGAAGTTTCTTGAAGTGCTGACAGACTTTCTTGCTTGTATTTTCCTTCACTCGGAAACATCATAAACGCTCCAAAGGCAAGTGCTAAAACACCAGCAACCATCAGGGAACCAAATACATAGACTTTCTTATTCATAAGCTTTAATAAATAAATATGTAAAACGTGACTGCCAAGATAATCAATATTTCTTAAAAACAACTCATGTTTTCAAGAGATTATATCAAATATTTTTGTCAAAACAATTCAATCAAACAAATGTTTTTCGGCATGGTAAGAAGAACGCACAAGCGGACCACTTTCCACGTATCGAAAACCCATTTCTAAACCTAAGATGCGGTATTTTTCAAATTGCATAGGTTCGATAAATTCCACTACCGGCAAATGCTTTGGAGTGGGCTGTAAATATTGACCTAATGTGAGTATATCAACACCAACTGATCGCAGGTCCTGCATGGTCTCAATAACTTCACTTTCCGATTCACCTAAGCCAAGCATGACACCTGATTTTGTCCGCATTCCTCCTTTTTTCAAGCGAAACAACACTTCCAAACTTCGGTCATATTTTGCTTGAATGCGCACTTGTTTCGTTAAGCGTCGTACCGTTTCTAAATTGTGCGAAACGATTTCTGGAGCTACGTCAATGAGTACCTGTAAGTTTTCCCATTTACCCGCAAAATCAGGTATTAACGTTTCCAAAGTAGTTCCTGGAGATTGCTGTCGAATGGCACGAACAGTCTGTGCCCAAATTTCCGAACCTCCATCTTTCAAGTCATCACGGTCTACGGAAGTAATGACCGCATGTTTGACCCCCATGATTTTGACACTATTTGCCACTCTTCCAGGCTCAAATTCATCCACCGCCTCAGGTTTACCTGTTTGAACGGCGCAAAATCCACACGAACGCGTACAAATATTTCCTAAAATCATAAATGTTGCTGTCCCCTCTCCCCAACATTCACCCATGTTCGGACAGCTACCACTTTCACAAATGGTATGTAATTTATGTTGATCAACCAAGCCCCTCACCGTGCGGTAATTTTCACCGGTTGGCAACTTCACACGCAACCATTTCGGTTTTTTTATGCGGACGGTAGTTTGATCATTCTGAGTTTCCATGTTGGTTAATTAACAAGTTGTTTTATGAAATGTTCACTGAAATTAATGCATCGATTTGCTCCAGAATTTGAGACCTCTCCTTCCAAAGCTCCTCTACTTGTATCGATTTCATTTTCTTCTTTGTGGAAAGAAAATATGCAAAGCGTCTACGCCACTGATACCAGAGCAATCCAAAAATACCTAAACTCACATAATAGGCGAAAATGAACCAAAATTGCACACCTAATAAAGTGGGTAGCAGAAACACGATTGGCAAGTTAAAAAGCGCCATGAATACCATGGTTAATACCATCTTTGTGGAGCACCAAAACACACGGCGTTTGAATGTTTTTTCTGCAAATCGTTTGACAAGTACTGTAGGTATGTACGCATGGAACATTCCAATCAAAGCAAAAGGAAACCCAAGTATCAATGGTAAAATAGAGGTCATGGAATGTTTCGTTTGAACATCAAACAGTTGTTGCTCATGTACCTGCTGAGACTTCAATCGATCGAAATAACGTGCAATTCTTTCCTTTAAATGAAGCAGTTCATCCGGTAATTTACCTTCAAATCCATTGATGAAATGAGCCAACTCCTTTGAATAAATCCATCGTTTCTCCAATGAGATATCGTCATCGAAACAATGCGGATTCATTCCTTTTCGTGTAAGCATCATAACTTGTTCGTGAAACGCAAAATTTTCTTCATCTTGAATATGAGTGATCTGGTTGATCAGCGCAGTCTCTAATTGTCGGTTGAGCTCGTTTATCGTTTTGGAAGGATTCTCTAGATATTGCTGTTTGTAATCATTCAAAATGATTGGATTCGATTCAGCAATAAGCAAATCGCTTCTCATCACATTGGGATCAGCGTAATTACATCCTACCGCAACAAGTCTGATTTCTTGCTCCCAATTTGTCACTTCTAACGCCGTAAATCCGATGCGTAATGCTCCTTTTTTCAAAGGCTTCAAACGACGCTCGAAAACATCATCAGTCAAACCTTCACCAAAAATCAACAAGCCTCTTTTGCTTGCCAAAATCTCCGTTGCCTTTCGAAAGGACTCTTTGTTTTTTTCTGCAGAATTTCCGCCATCGTGCTGCCGGAAAATTGGGATCATGTGCGCACTTCTCAAAATTGGATTTGTCCATTTATTAAACACATCCGACCTTGTCATAAAAAAAACAATCGGCTTTCTCAATACTGAAATCACCAATGGATCCATAAATGCAGAGGGATGATTACTCACAAATATGGTGCTGCTAAATCGTTTTTTTGTCGCATTCACCAAGCGTATTTTTCTGAAATACAGGCGTAGCGAGTACGTTAAGAAACCGTAAAAAAGTAAATATAGAAAGCGCATCGTCCGCGAAGTTACATATTTTCAAAATTCTGTTTTAACAATCCAGTGTATAATAACTTTTCTTGCGAACATCTTTTATCCACCTAACTTAAGATTACCTTCGCTTATCAAATCAATATTATGAAACGGATCGGTTTATTTTGCGGTGGATTTTCTTCTGAATTCAACATCTCTATGCTAAGTGCAAACACCATTGTTGCCCACTTTCCAAAGGAGTATGAAATCGTAAAAATCATCGTTTCCAAGGAGAAATGGACCGTAGAATACCAAGGATCTGTTGTTCCATTTGATTTAAATCAAGGTCATTTTATGATCAATGGCACCGCGCATCACATTGATGCTGGCATCGTTTACATTCATGGAAACCCAGGTGAAAATGGAAAAATCCAAGCGTTATTGGATATGCTCGATATTCCTTATGTCAATGCCGGACCACTTGCCTCGGCACTTTCTTTTGACAAATGGTATTGCAATCAATTTTTGCGTGCATTTGATATTCCGGTAGCAAAATCGATTTTTTTATCCGATGAAAAGAGCAAATCGCACAATGAAATCATCGAGTCTTTGGGACTACCCATTTTTGTAAAACCCTCCGATTCAGGTTCGAGTTATGGCATTTCAAAGGTGAAAACTATTTCCGAATTACAACCCGCATTAAAAAACGCATTTCAAGAAGGAAAAACCGTGGTATTAGAATCATTTTTAGATGGAACGGAGGTTACTTGCGGCGTATATCAAACCAAACAAGGATTGGTCGCTCTGCCCCTTACGGAAATCGCTTCTGAAAATGAGTTTTTTGACTACGATGCCAAGTACAATGGCAAATCTCAAGAAATCACCCCCGCTCGCATTTCAGAAGAACAAACATTAAAAGTTCAACGCTTAGCCAAACGCATCTATCAACTTCTTCAGCTACGCTCCATTGCTCGAATCGACTTCATGATTGTTCAAGGTGAAGCACATGTTATTGAAGTAAATACAACACCTGGGTTTTCACCCGCGAGCATTGTTCCTCAAATGCTTGCTTGTGCTGGAATTAAAATTGAAGATTTCTGGAGTGAAATTCTCACTTTTGAATTAAAGGATTAGTACACTGCCATTGCATTGAAAATTTGCTCCATTTTTTGTACTAGTGTTTCACTGGAGCACGAAAAATTATTCACAGAAATAGAAAAAGCAAGTTTCTTTCCGCTCGAAGAATACACATATCCCGAAAAAGCTTTCACCCCGGATAACGTGCCGCTTTTCATCTGAATTCTACCCGCTGCCGCACCTTTGACGCAAATATTTTTGACAGTACCGCTTTTTCCTACAACAGGTAAAGTCGCTTTAAAATCCTCATACGACTTAGACTTGTACATGTAGGAAAGAAGGGCGCAAAAATGATTTGCAGAAATGGCATTAGCACGTGACAATCCACTACCATCATTCAAAACGATTCCTTTTATATCAATTTTAGGACTCCAATAGTTCGTAATGTACGAAACCGCTGCTTTTGTACTACCATCTCCTGTTTTGTAATACGAAACTGCGTTCAAAATTCCTTCAGCAAAAAGGTTTATACTTTTCAAATTGGTCCAATATGCGATGTCTTGGATGGATTTACTTGGGACAGTAAACAGTAGTTTCCTATTAGTGTAAGGAGTCGTGTCTTTTTTCACTGCATACGTTTCTTTGAAATGCAATCGCACACTTTTAGCGCCATCTGCCACCTGAATATTGTTCTTCAATAATATTCTTTCCCATTCCTCCGCTAATTCTATTTCTGGATCAGGAAGACTTCCTTTTGTCACGTAGTATGTGCTATTTTTCGGAATAGTACCCGTAATTTTTCGGTTCAATTCAAAAGCATCTCCATGAATGGTGGATTGATCATAACTTATGTTTCCAGCTGATAATTGATTTGTTAACTTAAATCCTTCTACCTTAGGAATCGTCTCAATGAACACTGGTTTCGTCCCTGCCGCTCCAGTTTTGAAGGCTATTTTAAGTGTATTATCGTAAAAATTGAGTCCAGCAGCGAAAGCACCATAATAGTTTCCAACATCTGCATTACTCCAACTTGCTGGAGATCCTTCGTAACCAAATTCAGAGGCATCTGCAATCAAGGCGCCTTCAATGTGCTTGATTCCAAGTCTTTTGAGCGAATCTGTCCAATCCGTAAAAAAGCGCAACTCTTCGTTTTCTTTGCAAAAGAACTTACTTCCCAAACCAACATCTCCCCCTCCACGAATCCAAATATTTCCATGTAAAATGCTATCCTTATCAATGTATCCGTCACTATATATGCGGGTTTTCATTTGAAACTTTGAGCCCAAAATTTCAAATGCCGAAGAAGTTGAAAACAACTTGGTTGTCGATGCTCCCACAATGGCCTGTTCAGGTTTGTGAGAGGCAATGGTTTTTCCTGTTTCTAAATCGATGACCTTGAAGGTTATTTTTGCATTTTTATTGACCGGATCCTTAACAAAATTAGAAACCGCATTGATCACTTCTTCTTGTGCCGATAACGTTTGGAAAAATAAGAGGAAAATAAACAATATGCGCATGGGTCTGTTTGAATGTTTCAACAAAGATGCAAAATAAAATAACACGCAGATATCACCAAAAACATGTAATATTGTGCTTGTTGTTAAAAAACGAAAAAGTGAACGTAATTACTGAATTTCCAGACGGACTCATCTCCTTTTATCCCAACATTTTCGAAGATAATCGAGGGCTTTTCTTGGAGACATTTCAAGAAGCAAAATATCAAATGCACCTAGGAAACTTTTCCTTTTCACAAGATAATTTATCCAAATCGCACAAAGGTGTTCTCAGAGGATTGCATTTTCAAGCACCTCCATTTGATCAAGGGAAATTGGTACAAGTACTTACTGGAAGCGTGCTCGATGTTGCCGTCGATATTCGGAAAAATTCTCCAAGTTTTGGAAAACATTTCAAAATTATTTTGGATGCTAAAAACCGAAACCAACTTTGGATACCACCTGGATTTGCACATGGTTTTTTATCACTGGAAGACGACACCTTATTTTCTTACAAATGCACAAATCATTACAGCAAAGACCACGAAGGTTGTTTGAGATGGAATGATCCGGAAATCGGAATAGACTGGGGCTTTGAAAATCCCATTGTTTCTGAAAAAGATCAAGTAGGAAGTTTACTAAAAGAGTTGAATAGTCCATTTTAACATTCATGCAACAAAAATCAACTAAGGGTTCTCAAGAATCCATCGATATTTTCGGAGCGCGCGAACACAATTTAAAAAACATCACGCTTCAAATACCACGTAATGAGTTAATTGTATTTACAGGTCTGAGCGGAAGTGGCAAATCAAGCCTCGCCTTTGATACCATTTTTGCCGAGGGACAGAGGCGTTACATTGATACCTTTTCAAGTTATGTAAAACAATTTATTGGAGGATTAGAGCGTCCAGATGTGGACAAAATTGATGGATTAAGTCCGGTCATATCCATAGAACAAAAAACGGTTTCTCGTTCTCCTAGATCTACCGTAGGCACAATTACGGAACTCTATGATTTTTTTCGCCTCCTATTTGCACGTGTTGGAACAGCTTATTCCTATGTCACGAATGAACCCATGGTGAAATACTCGGATGATGCGATCTGCGCTCGCATTCAACAGGACTTTCATGGTCGTAAGGTTGCCTTTTTAGCACCGAAAATCAAAGGTAGAAAAGGACATTACCGAGAACTTTTTGAACAAATTCTCCGAAACGGATATACAAAAGTTCGCGTGGATGGGGAAATCAAGGAAATCGTGAAAGGGATGAAATTGGACCGCTACAAAATTCATGACATCGAAGTAGTTGTGGACCGAATGCTCATAGGACAAGTTGAAGAAAAAAGGATTTATGACGCTGTGTTAGTCGCTATGAAAATGGGGGATTCCTCCATGATGGTCATGGATCTTGAATCCGATACCATCAAACATTACAGCCGTTCCTTGATGTGTCCCACAAGTGGAATCAGTTATCCAGAACCTGAACCGAGTTTGTTCTCCTTTAATTCGCCATATGGTGCTTGTCAAAGTTGCAAAGGACTTGGTGAAGTAAGTGAAATCGATATTGACAAAATCATACCGAATCCTTCACTTTCGATTCGCAAAGGAGGGTTTGCTCCATTGGGTGAATACAAACGCATTTGGATTTTTGAAAAAATGGAATCAATCCTAATCAAGCAAGGATATTCCATCAATACACCCATCTCTGATTTAGATGAAGAGTTGATTCAATTGTTTCTATACGGTAACGAAGACATGGAATTAAATGCCAAGTCTCAAGATGACCGATTTGAAGGAATTGCCAATTTCATGTCTCGGCATTCCGAAGATAGTTCAGCAGGAATTCAACGTTGGGCACAGGGATTCATGAACAAAAAAACTTGTCCCGAATGCCAAGGAGCTCGGGTTCGAAAAGAAGCATTGCAATTTAAAATAAACCAACAAACCATTGGCGACATTGCCTTTATGGACTTCGAGCAATTGAATAGATGGGCAAACGAAATTGAATCAAAACTAACTGAAGATCAAAAACTCATTGGTGCGGAGATATTAAAAGAAATCCGAACACGCATCCGCTTCATTTTGGAAGTTGGACTGGACTATTTAACCTTGCACCGTAGCGCCAAAAGTTTATCTGGAGGTGAAGCGCAACGCATTCGATTAGCTACCCAAATTGGTACCGAACTGATCAATGTTTTGTACGTACTCGATGAACCTTCCATCGGATTGCATCAACGCGATAACACCAAACTCATTCAATCCTTGAAAAGACTGAGAGATGTGGGTAATTCCGTTTTAGTCGTAGAGCACGACAAAGAAATGATTGAGGCGGCTGATTTCATCGTAGATATTGGACCAGGTGCGGGATCTTTCGGTGGGAATATTGTCAGTGCTGGAGATTTATCCTCCGTCCTTTCGAGTAATTCACTTACCGCTCAGTACCTGAATGGAACCAAGAAAATTGAAGTCCCTGCCAAAAGACGCAAAGGAAATGGATTACAACTCACCTTGAAAGGCGCGACTGGTCATAATTTGAAAAATGTTCAAGTTTCCATTCCACTTGGAACCTTCACTTGCGTGACTGGGGTCTCAGGAAGTGGAAAGTCATCGCTCATCAATCAAACCCTTTATCCGCTCTTGATGAATCATTTTTATCAGGAGATTCGAAAGCCACTTTCGTATAAATCGATAGATGGACTAGCACACTTAGATAAAGTAATTGAAATCGATCAAAGTCCAATCGGACGCACACCTCGTTCAAATCCAGTGACTTACACAAAAGTATTTGACGAGATCCGAAGCCTTTTTGCTGCCTTGCCTGAATCTCAAATCAGGGGATACAAAGCCGGACGATTTTCCTTCAATGTTGCTGGGGGAAAATGTGAAACCTGCAATGGAGGCGGACTCAAATTGATTGAAATGAACTTTCTTCCCGATGTATATGTAGAATGCGAAACCTGTAACGGCAAAC
>JBEEIV010000292.1:0-2646 GCA_041169645.1 Bacteroidota bacterium | reverse complement strand
GATTTCGCTTACTTAGTTCCAACAGGATCTAGCAGCCCATTAGCAAATACATTACGTGTTTCATTATTGGCCGCTATCAACCAAGAAAGAAAATAATTTAACGACTTTCGTTTTTCAAATGACATCTCTCGGGATGTCATTTGTGTTTTAAGCCCATTCCAATAATACATATGCTTGACCGGACACTTGCTCCCCCCGCCTACCCGATTGAATGGATTCAATTTCCTAAAACAAATACCTTTACAACAAGGCAAGGCGTCCACATACATTCGATATCTTTAGGAGAGCAACCCGTTTTCAAATTTGAATATACGATCCAAGCAGGGACAAGTGAAGCAAACAAAGCAGGTGTAGCAAGTTTGACTGCCATGCTAATGAAACGCGGAACAAGTAAGCACACCGGCCAGGAGTTAAATCAAAAATTTGACTTTTATGGGGCCTTTTGGGACGTTCAATCCAGCTTAGACCACGCAACATTCACTGTTTACGGATTAACAAAACATTTCGAATCGTTGATGGCACTTGTTTTTGAAATTATCAACCATGCCACCTTCCCGGCAGATGAATTTGACAAAGAAATTGCGATCGAAATTCAGAAGAGTAAATTAAACTGGCAGAAAACAGCTTTTAGTGCGAGCCAAATATTTCGTGCACAACTCTTCCCAAACGATCCTTACGGACGTATCAGCCGTGCTGAAAACTTACTAGAAATTACCCGAGACGACTTAGTCGATTTTCATCAGCGTTATTGGCTTGGCCAACAACCAACCCTATTTCTATCAGGACAAATTAGTCCGTCGGAAATTGCTTGTGTTGCTGATTATGTAGACAAAAATCATCGTGGACAAATAGACCATGAAGGTCGTGTTGAAATTATACAAACACCAGCCATCATTACCCATGAGACCCGTGAGCAAGCCTTGCAATGCTCCATTCGGATGGGCCAAGTAAGTATGAATCGCCAAAACCCTGACTACTACAAATTCAGTGTTTTGAATACTATTTTGGGAGGTTTTTTTGGATCTCGTTTACAGAAAAATATCCGTGAAGAAAAAGGATTTACGTATGGAATTTCTTCCTCAATTGTACCATTGAGACGAGCAGGCTATTGGGCTGTAGGAACTGACGTGAATAAAGAAAATGCAGCGGAAACATGTAGCGAAATCCGTCGAGAAATCCGGGAACTACAGGCTAATCTAGTCCCTTCAGACGAACTTGAGATTGTTAAAAGTTACTTGATGGGAAGTTTTACCGGCGAATTAACGCAAGCATTTGATATTGCTGATAAACTCAAAGTCATTTACTTGGAAGGACTACCACTAGATTTTTATGATCAATTCCAGCATGCCATTATAGCTTGTACAGCAAAAGACCTGAGAGAGCTAGCGAATAAACACCTAGATCCCTCAGGTCTACATGAAGTTATTGTTGGCGCAATTTAAAACCGCGCTAATTCACGGAATTCATTCACTCGACCCTCTAAGTCCTGGTCGGTGATTTCCAACAAACGTTCCGTACCAAATTTCTCAACACAAAAAGATGCCATAGCAGATCCATAAACAATGGCTTTGCGCATGTTCTCAAATGAGATGTCATCTGTTTTTGCCAGGAAGCCAATAAAACCACCCACAAATGTGTCACCCGCACCCGTTGGATCAAAAACCTCCTCAAGCGGCAAAGCCGGGCAATAGAACATGTTAGCATCTTGGAACAAGAGCGCACCATGTTCTCCTTTTTTAATGATGAGGGTTTTAGGGCCCATCTCCATAATTAACTTCGCCGCAGTACGCAATGAATATTGCTCGGATAATTGGCGTGCCTCCTCATCATTGATACAAAGCACGTCGACCATTTTCAATACACGTTTCAAATCGTCCATCGCTACGTCCATCCAGAAATTCATGGTATCCATCACAACTAATTTAGGACGCTTTGAAAGGCCCTCAATTGCCTCAATTTGCACTTGCGGAGTTAAATTGCCTAACATCAAGTATTCGCAATCTTGGTAGCTAGCCGGAATTACCGGTTTAAAGTCAGCCAATACATTTAAATCGGTCACCAACGTATCCCGCGAATTCATGTTGTTGTGATATTTTCCAGCCCAAAAGAAAGATTTTTCACCTGCCTTGATTTGAAGGCCATCTAAGTTGATGCCCTTAGACTCCAGCGTATCCATATATGCCTGAGGAAAATCGTCGCCTACCACAGCAACCACATTTACTTTGGGTTGAAAAAAAGCAGCAGACAATGCAATGTAAGTACATGATCCACCAATAATTTTATCAGTCTTGCCATATGGCGTTTCAAGGGCGTCGAACGCTACGGTTCCAATTGTTAATAAACTCATAAGGGGTGATTTTAGCCTACTTTAGCACACCGACTAAACGGCTGGTTGGGATTAAAAAATAAACGATAGGTAATATATGTTTTGTCATTTGTTGCACCTAATTGCGAAACAAATCGGAGCATTTTTGGATTAAAATCGCCGACCCAATTCATATCCATGGTAGTATAGGGATAAAACGGATTCTCACGCGCGGCGGTTCGAAAGCGAAGTGCAATTGCTGATTCAACGCCTTTGCCCTGATGCTCAGGAACTACACCAAAAATCAAGCCGCATGTACGTGTCAAAGCACCGCGCATCTT
>JBEEIV010000291.1:0-4274 GCA_041169645.1 Bacteroidota bacterium | reverse complement strand
AGTTTCCCAATTATAATCTAAACCTATGATAATTCGAATTATTTTATGAGAAAATCAATGCCTCGGCTATACCGTCGAGGCTTTGATGGTATTTTGATCATGGCTTATCGACAAATGGTTTCTTCTGTTGCTTTGAGAATTTCACGTACTTCTTCTATGGTAGGTGCTTCGGCGTAGGTACGAAGAACAGGCTCCGTTCCAGAAGGACGAATCATGACCCATCGTTTGTCATCGAAGAAATACTTGAATCCATCAATGGTTTTTAAGTCAGCGACTTGGTATTTGCCAAAGGATTTGTAATTATTTGCTTTGCAATTCGCGATGATTTTTTGTTTTAAGTCTTCGGTGATGTGCAGGTCGTTGCGCTCAAATTTAAATGGACCAACGATTTCGTATACTTCATCAATTAATTCATCCAGTGTTTTTCCAGATTTCGCCATGAATTCCCAGATGATTAATCCCATCCAAATACCATCGCGTTCAGGAATGTGTCCTTTTACGGCAATTCCACCGGATTCTTCTCCACCTAGAAGGACATCGTCCTTAATCATGATGGATGCAATTTCTTTAAATCCGATTTTCGTTGTTTGAATTTCCAATCCGTAATGCGCACATAATTTCTCCACACGTGGTGTCACACTGAACGCAATCACCACTTTTCCGCTCATTTGTTTGTATTTCACCATGTAGTGAATCAACAAGAGAATGATGTGGTGCGAATCGATGAATTCACCTTTTCCGTTGTATAATCCAATTCGGTCGGCGTCTCCATCGGTTGCAAGGGCACAAGAGACATTTCCATATGCCTTGATGAAAGACTCCAGTTCTTGCAGGTTTTTCGCAATCGGCTCAGGTGCTTGACCACGGAAAGACGGATTATGGTCGCAGTGCAATAATTGTGTTTTCGGTAAAATCAAGGGCATAACACGTTGACCTGCTCCGTACATCGCATCATAAACCAGGTTCATTCCTGAATTGGTAATGGCATCAAGGTCAAAGTTCTTTTTCACGTGATCCACGTAACGCGATTCGATGTCCACAATTTCTATTTGTCCAGCTTCAATCGCTGCATCAATGTTCACGGATGAATAATCGATGGTACACACATCTGGAATGATGTCCTCCACTTCTTGCACTTTCTCTGGTTCTAATGGACCACCAAAGAATGCTTTCAATTTAAAACCGTTGTACGTTGGTGGATTATGACTTGCCGTAAGGATAATGCCGACTTCGCATTGAAATTGAAATGCTGCCAATGAAATCATGGGAGTAGAAACGAATCCACGGGACATGCGAACAGGAATTCCTTGAGCAACGAGTACTTTTGCCGCAGTTTCCATGAATAATTCACCAGCAAAACGGCAATCGTGACCGATGATAACGCTGGGATTTTCATAGTTCTTTTTTAACCAGATTCCGGTTGCCTCTGTGACGCGAGCGACATTCTCTACGGTGAAGTCGTCTGCAATGATTGCCCTCCATCCGTCTGTTCCAAATTTTATTTTCTGTATCAAGTTTACTTCATTTTATCGAACAAAGATAGGGATTTCCTGAGGAAAAATCGGTTGACGCAAAAATTAGAAAGTGTACTTATTTGGAAAAAGATCGAATCGTTTTTTCAATAATCTGCACACAATCCATCAGTTGTTCTTCCGTAATCACCAAAGGTGGAGCAAAGCGAATGATGTTTCCATGTGTTGGTTTCGCCAAAAGTCCATTTTCTTTCAAAGCCACACATAGGTTCCAAGCCGTTTGACTATCCGGAGCATCATTCACGACAATCGCGTTGAGCAAGCCTTTGCCACGAACCTTAAGAATTAAGTCATTCGTTTCAATGATGCGGTTCATTTCTTTGCGGAAGATGGCTCCTAATTTGCGTGCATTTTGAATTAAATTTTCCTCATAGACTACTTCGAGTGCAGCGATGGCTACTTTGGCCGCAATTGGATTTCCGCCAAAGGTAGAACCGTGTTGTCCAGGTTTGATAACCATCATGATTTCGTCGTCGGCTAATACAGCTGAAACGGGATAAACACCACCGGAAAGGGCTTTTCCAAGGATGAGGATATCGGGACGATTGTATGTTTCTGTTTGACGTTCGCATTTGTTTTCACAGGTGCAATTCCCACATACAGCGAGCAAGCTTCCTGTTCGTGCAATTCCGGTTTGAACTTCATCTGCGATGAACAGTACCTTATTTTCTGTGCAAAGTCGTTTAGCCTCGCTTATAAAATGTTCTTTTGGCGTGTATACCCCAGCCTCACCTTGAATCGGTTCCACTAAGAATCCCGCCACATTTTTTCCCTTGATCGCCGTTTCAAGGGCAGCAATATCATCGTAAGGAATGGACACAAATCCCGCTGGAAATGGACCAAAATTCTGGTAGGAGTCCGGATCACTAGAGAACGAAACAATGGTTGTCGTTCGACCGTGGAAATTTCCTTCACAAACGATAATGATCGCTTCATTTTCAGCAATTCCTTTTTTTTCATATGCCCATTTGCGGCAGAGTTTAATAGCTGTCTCGACTGCTTCCGCACCCGTATTCATTGGAAGAACCTTGTCGAAACCAAAAGTTTCTGTGACAAATTTCTCATAGTGACCAAGTGAGTCATTGAAAAAAGCACGTGAAGTCAACGCCAACGTTTGTGCTTGGTCGACTAGTGCTTTTGTGATTTTCGGATGACAATGTCCTTGATTTACTGCAGAATAAGCAGATAAAAAATCATAGTATTGTTTGCCATCTACGTCCCAGACAAATACACCTTCACCTTTCGACAAAACAACTGGCAATGGATGATAGTTGTGTGCTCCGTATTGATTTTCTAAGGCGATGTGTTGGTTTGAGAGACTCATAAATAAATGGAATAAGAATAAGTTGAGCAAATATAGCGATTTGAAAACTTTTTGAATAGGTAGTTTTTAATTTCATCCACTTATTCTCTCTCATAATCATGCTATAGTAGTAAAAGAAGACGATCTATTCATTAATTTTATTTTTGGAGAAAAATGAATCTATTTTTCAGCCAATTGGTTGGAGAAAAATTTCTGAATATAAACGAACTTATGAATAAAATCATTCAATTGACGATTAATGCGCTTATCTTGCTGGCCTTTAATTTTTCCATTTGTACCACAAAATTTCATGCACAGAAAATCATAAGTCCACAATCCCATGCTTGGGCAATGTATGTCGGGACTCATAAACTCTCGGAGAAATGGAGTGTCATGACAGAATACCAATGGCGGCGTGCAGATGGATTTAAGCATTGGCAACAATCTTTGCTGCGCTTTGGTTTAGATTACAACTTAAATCCGAACGTATCCATCATGGCCGGGTATGCATGGGTCAAAACATATCCTTACGGGAATCAGCCTGTGCTTCATGAATTTGATGAAAATCGGATTTTTGAACAAGTGAACCTGAAAAGTAAAATTGGAAACATCGAAGTACAACATCGCTATCGTTTGGAACAACGTTTCCTGGAACAATTTGAGAAAGATGCCTCCAATAACATGGTTCAAGTGGATCCTATTTTTCGCCAACGATTGCGCTACCGCGCCATGATTACGATTCCATTATCCAAAAAAGAATTGACCGATAATACCCTATTCATGAACCTTAATGACGAGGTTTTCTTAGGATTCGGTTCAGGAATTGGAAAAAACATCATGGACCAAAACCGTTTCATCGCAGCTCTTGGATGGCGCTTCAATCGTACTTTCAATGTTCAATTAGGCTACTTAAATCAATTTATTGCGAAAACTGATGGTGTGAAAATGGAAAGCAATCATACACTTTGGATTTCAACAACATACAACCTTGATTATTCTAAAAATAAGTAATGAATTGAAAAAAATATCGTGCAAAATATCAGATTTTTGGCTTTACTTTTTTAGTATCTTTCCTTTTTTATTCGAAAAATGAAACGACGAGATTTTGTAAAAACTTCCGCCATAGCCGGAATGGGTTCATTGTTGTGGTCTAATTCCATACTTGCCGGACAGGAATTCAATATGTCAAAAGTTCGACTTGGATTTATTGCGGTTGGTTACAGAGGCCAATCGCATATCGATGAAATGCTGAAACGAGATGATATTGAAATTATTGCGTTGGCTGATCCTGATTTGAATATGATGAACGATGCACTTCAACTCATCGAAAAAGCGGGTAAACCAACACCGCAAATTTATTCGAATGGAGATGATGATTACTTGAACTTACTCAAACGTGATGACATCGATGCCGTATTCGTTTCATCCCCTTGGGAATG
>JBEEIV010000290.1:0-19764 GCA_041169645.1 Bacteroidota bacterium | reverse complement strand
TAAAAACACGAAACGAATCTTCTAGAAAATGAGCTTTATTGATCTCCTTACTCCCGGAAAGAAGGTGTTCAAACGAACGTTTAGTAGCATAATGGATTTCTGATGTAGGATAAGCCTTGCGAAGGGCTGTTATTACCGGAAACGTGAGAACGATATCCCCAATCGAACTAAAACGTATGATTAAAATCTTCAATCGATCTTCATTTAGTTAGCAGTAAATGTACGATTATTTCTTCGCTGAAGTATTTTGAAAGAGCACCCTATCCGGATTTAATTGTGCCTCCAAATTTTTGAAGAAGCCCTGTCGTTCGCTTTCCTCGATGCAATCGATTGGAAAGGAAAGTTGCAAGTCCTGAATGTAATCAAAATAGATCGTTTGTTGACTGACACTTACTTTTCGGAGTCCAGCAAGGTAAATCAGAATAATTTCTCGGTCACTCACTAATACCGCTTTCGAAGTAAGTCCAACCCTGAATTTGTTCCTCGAATTTACCAAAAGAAAAAGCAACGATTCAAGTGAAAAAAACAGGAGTACACTGCTTATAAATAGCGCTTCTTTGGTCACGACATAATAGGCTGACGCGAGAAAAAAGAGGAGTGTTGACTCAATTACTGTATACAAAATGACGCGTTGTTTTCGTTCCCTACTTATTTCTCCATTCCAAACAAATTTTGCTTTTTGGGACGTCATTCTGACTCCCATCCATCTGCGCACAGACCTTCTCAAACTGATGACCGCATAAAGAAGTCCAAGGCCTAGAAAAACCTCAAAACGAAACGGGATTCGAGCCCCCGATGTTTTTAGAAGCTCTATTGGCAAATCAAATCCGACAAAGACTGATAGCAACATGGTCGGAAACGTGATAACAAGTAACAGGACGTTTATGAAACTATTCATTTGGAAACATTTTCAATTTCAATTTCAGGTTTTGAATGCGTTCTTGAGCAAATTTTACCTTTTTGTCAACCTCCGCCCGCAACGCATCTGCTCCTTTCGATTTCGCGAAAAATCCGAGGTTATTTTCCAATTGCATGATTTCTTTATTCAACCCTTCAATTTGTTTGCGGATTTCATTTTTTTCTCCTTGCAATAGTTTCAGGCGATCAGGACTCGATTGTAAATTGTCTAATTTCGCTTTGAAGAGTATGCTTTCTTTTTCTTGTCCATCCAGTTTTAAAGCTGCGTATTTTTCGTCAATGGCTTTTTTGAAATTTTGATAAACACTGTTTTTGTCCTTCATGGGAACTTGGCCCAGCTCATTGAATGCTTGTTGAAAGCTACGTAACCCAGCGATTGCCTCCTGTTTATCAGCAGGAATTTCCCATTCTTGCACTTTAGAAATGAGCTCGTTTTTGGACTGAAGGTTTACAGCATTGGCCTCATCTTGCACCTTAAAATGTGCTTCTTTTGCCTCAAAAAAGACATTGCATGCGCCACGAAATTCGGTCCAAAGTTTGTTTTCAAAACGGTGTCCGGCATTACCCGCTTCCTTCCATTTTTTCTGTAAATGAATTAATTTTTCCGAAGTGTTTTTCCAATCTTTCGAATCACTTAAAGCTTTCGCCTCCTCGATTAATTTACGTTTTCTATCGGCAACTTCTTTAAATTTACTTTCTATATCCTTCGAGAATTCTTTCTTCGCTTGGAAGAAGATATCACATTGCTTTCTGAAATCTTGGTAAACCAATTCATTTTCTTTTCTCGAACCAAAACCGATTTTTTTCCATGCCTCCTGAAAGGAAAGAACTTCTTTGGTTTTGTGATCCCATTCTTTCGCACTAGTTACCTGGTCAATGCCTTGATTCAATGTAGATAGCTGCTGAATGATGGCTTTTTTAGCATCGATGTTTTCCTTTAATACAGCACGTTGTTGTTCGTAATGCTCGTTAAACTTATCATACACCGCTCGAACAGTTTCCCAATAGGCATTTTTCAATGACTCCCACTCTTCGTTTTGAACGGGTCCAATTTCCTCCCATTCATCTTGTAAAGCACGGAGACTCGCTTCCGCCTCGCGCACCGGTAAGTTCGCCGTTCTTAATTGCTTTAATTTAAAGATTAAAGCTTCTTTTAATTGCTGATTACGCTTGTAATCGTGGTCTTTTAGCTCCTTGTAAATCTTAATGTTATAAAAAAAGATTTCAAGCAAACGAGAATATTCTTTTTGAACCGCCTCACGTTTATCTCTAGGAATGTCACCGACTTTTTTCCAATTTTCATGGATTTCCTTGTACGCATTAAATGCCGTACCGATTTTTTCTTCATTTTCGATCACATCTTTGAGGCGATCAATCAATGCTTTTTTCTGCCTTAAGTTCTCATTTTCTAAGGCAGACTTGAGCTCCACTTGTTTTTTTCTTTTTTCCTGGAAGGATTTATACGCTTCAAAAAACGCTTCCTTTTCGGGACGAAAATCAACTTCTTCGTAGTGTTCACCTTTTTCGCTTGCTTCAAGTCGTTTAACTTGTTCAACACGTTCAACCTCAATCATGAAATCTTCAAATTCCTGACGTAACTCCGAAGCTTCACGCCCCAAACCGATTAAATCCTCTGCAGAGGCAAGTGCGCGTATTTTCTCTTGAAAATTAATGAGTTCCATTTAGATTTAATTCAAAGTTCGACAAAGTAACGAATTGATTCATTCGATTATGTACATCATCCATAGTGATTTCGGTGAGGCGTTGCGTACCAAATTTCTCTACGCAAAAAGATGCTAAAGCAGATCCTGCAATGATTGCGCGTTTCATGTTTTCAAAAGAATCATCCTGCGTAGCCGCGATGTAACCCATGAATCCACCTGCGAAAGTATCCCCCGCTCCGGTTGGGTCAAACACCTCCTCCAACGGCAAAGCTGGAGCAAAAAAGATGTTTTCACCGTGAAACAAAAGTGCACCGTGCTCCCCTTTTTTTATGATAAGGATTTTTGGACCCATGTCTCGAATTATTTTTGCAGCCCGAACCAACGAATATTCTTTTGATAATTGACGTGCTTCTTCATCATTGATGATCAACACATCGACATGAGCCATTGTTTTCTTCAAATCGTCTAAAGCGATATCCATCCAAAAATTCATGGTGTCCATAGCAATTAATTTCGGACGTTTCGCCATGCGATTAATCACCATTAATTGAACCTCTGGACTTAAATTTCCGAGCATCAAATATTCTGCTTCTTCACATGATTTTGGTAGCATCGGATCAAACGTTCCAAGTACATTTAATTCCGTTACCAATGTGTCCCGTGAATTCATGTCGTTGTGGTATTTACCTGACCAAAAAAAGGTTTTCTCGCCTTTTTTAATTTGAACCCCCTCAATATTAATTCCTTTGGAACTTAAATAGGTAAGTGTTTCGGTAGGAAAATCTTCTCCGACAACCGATACTAATCCTTGTTCTTTTGCGAAAAATGAAGATGCTAAGGAAATAAATGTTCCAGCTCCTCCAACGATTTTATCCGTTTTTCCAAATGGTGTTTCAATGGCATCGAATGCGACGCTTCCTACAGTAACTAACTTCATACAATAAAATTGGACTGCAAAGATATGGAATTTCAGAGAGTGGCTCTACAACTATTTGGATTTATGCATGCCCCTTGGATGTGCTTGTGCGTATACGGCAGTAAGTTGAGCAAAAGAGTTGTGTGTATACACTTGGGTGGCAGATAAATTCGCGTGACCAAGCAAGTCTTTTAAGGTTTCGAGTCCGGTTCCTCGATTCAGCAAGTGTGTTGCAAACGTGTGTCGCAATACGTGAGGGCTTTTTTTATCCGAAGTGGTAAGCGTACCTAATATTGCATTGATTTTACGGTACACGAATGTTGGATAAAGGTCTTTGCCATTTTCACGGGTGAACAGTTTTTCAGATTCGATCTGCATTTTGCGTTTCATGTTACGGAAAAGATGAACGGTATGAGAAAGCTCTCTGGAGATAGGTATTAAACGCTCTTTACTGCGTTTTCCGAGCACTTTGATGTGTTGCTCGCTTACATCTGTGTCTTTTAATCCAATAAGTTCACTTAGGCGAATTCCAGTTTGATAAAATAACTCAAAAATGAGTTCATCGCGTACACCATTAAAATCACTCGAGAAAAGCTGACTTGTTTTCTGAGGAGCGAGTTCAGATTCCTTGACAAAAACTGGTAGTCGCTTTTCATTTTTTGGACCCTGAATTTTAGTCATCGGATTCGTGCTAATCTTCGCTTCCTTTCTCAACCATTTAAAGAACGTTCTTAGGGAAGCCAATTTTCGATTCACACTTCTATTGCTTACACCTTCATCAATTAATTTGACGATCCAACCGCGAATAATAAATGCATTCACTTCTGCAAAGTCTTCATAGGATTTTAATTCAGCAAATTCGATGAATTGAATGAGGTCATGCTCATACGCTCCAATGGTATGAGGAGAATATCTTTTTTCAAAGGTTAAGTATTGAAGAAAACTTTGGAGCATAAAAAAAGGAGCTAGCGCTCCTTTTCAACGAATATTTTGAACAAAGGTTACAGCTCTGCTGACTGCATTCTTTGTTTGTAAGCAGCTCGGATGATTTCCTGGCGACGGGTCACAGATGGTTTAATAAACTCTTTACGTCCACGCAATTGCTTCATCACATTTGTTTTCTCGTACTTTTTCTTGTACTTCTTCAATGCTCTTTCAATGTTTTCGCCTTCTTTAATTGGAATGATCAACATATGCTTTAATTTACATTTAAACTTAGGGTGGCAAAGATAAGACTTTAATCCTAATTCACAAAAATTTATTTTAAAATTTCTCGAGATATCACTAATTTTTGAATTTCGGAGGTTCCCTCTCCGATGGTCATAAGTTTTGCATCACGTAAAAACTTTTCTGCGGGATACTCTTTGGTGTATCCATAGCCCCCCATGATCTGAACGGCTTCATTTCCACATTTTACCGAAACTTCGGAAGCAAAATACTTTGCAAATGCTCCTTCTTTGGTCATTTCAAGTTTGTTGTTTTTTCGAAATACTGCTTGAAACGTGAGTAATTCTGCGGCTTCAACTTGTGTTTTCATGTCAGCCAATTTAAACGCAATTGCCTGGAATTGTGAGATTGCTTGACCGAATTGCTCCCTTTCTTTTGCGTATTTAACGGATGCTTCATAAGCACCTCGCGCAATCCCACAACTGAGTGATGCAATCGATACTCTTCCTCCATCGAGGATTTGCATTGCCTGTTTGAATCCTTCGCCGATATTTCCAATGACATTTTCCTGAGGTACGCGCACATTATCGAAAATCAATTCAGCCGTTTCGCTCGCCCGAACGCCTAACTTATCTTTAATTTTAACCGCGGAAAATCCAGGCATTCCTTTTTCGATAATAAAAGCTGTTATTCCTTTGGAGTCTAATAACTCACCTGTTCGAACCAAAATCACGGCAATATCACCGCTTAATCCATGTGTGATCCAGTTCTTTGCACCATTAATCACCCATTCATTGCCGTCTTTAACAGCGGTAGTTTGCATGCGCATGGCATCTGATCCTGTATTTGCTTCGGTAAGACCCCATGCACCAATGAATTCTCCAGTAGCTAGTTTTGGTAAGTATTTTTTCTTCTGTTCTTCACTACCATGGTAATAAATGTGTCCAGTACACAAGGAATTATGCGCCGCAACACTGAGTCCTATTCCACCACAAACCTTTCCGAGTTCCATTAAAGCAGTGGCGTATTCGAAGTAACCAAATCCTGAACCTCCGTATTCTTCAGGAATAAAAATCCCGAGAAGACCTAGGTCTCCCATTTTCTTCATCGTTTCGACGGGAAAATGCTCATCGGCATCCCATTTTTTATAATGCGGTTTGATTTCCTTTTCGGCAAAGTCACGCACCATTCGGGCGATCATTTCCTGGTTTTCATTAAGAGAGAAATTCATGTTGTTGATTGTTGTTGATAGAAGAATTACTTAATACGAAATAATACCATTAATGTTCGATGAATACGCTTCTAGTTTGCTTTGTCCAGCTAAAAAACTTAACTCGACGAGAAAGCTGAATCCTGCTACCTCCGCCCCACTCTTCATAATTAATTCAGCAGCGGCGGCCGCAGAACCACCCGTAGCCAATAAATCATCATGAATGAGCACACGTTGATTTGCCTTGACAGCATCACTGTGCATCTCGATGACTGCACTACCATACTCCAAATCGTAAGCATGTTTGATTTTGTTATAAGGAAGCTTCCCTTCTTTTCGAATCAAAATGAATGGCACACCCAATTGAATTGCTAAAGGAAAACCAAACAAAAACCCACGGCTTTCGATTCCAGCGATGGCATCGATTCCTGCATTTTTATAGGTCGCAACCAAATGGCTTAGTACTGCTTCGGATAATTCAGCATCCAACATGATGGTCGAAATATCCTTAAACAAGATGCCCGGTTTTGGAAAATCCGCGACATCTCGAATGCTTGATTTTAATCTTTCTTGAATATTCATACCTACAAAGATAGGTAAGGTCGGACTTTTTCAAATGTTTCTTGGTCAATAATTACGGATTCTTTAATTTCCATTACGGATTTAAAGGAACCTTTTTGGTTTCGCATCTTGACAATAGAATTTGCTTGGTTCCAATTTAGATACGGATGTGCCTGTAATTCTTCAGCACTGGCTTTGTTGATGGAAATTTGTCGAATATCCTTGGTGTCACAGGTTATATATTCTTGAATTTGCACGTATATTTCCTGGGTCATTTTCCAAACTTCCAACAACTGTTCTTTGCGCACAAATCCACCAAGTTGTTGTTGGTATTTTAATATTTGACGCACGTAAAATGGACCTAGTCCCTTAATTTCCAATAACTCCTGTTCTGATGAGTGATTGATATCTAACAGCACCTTTCTTTGTGCATTTAGAGCTGTTTTAGCTGACTTAGTTGATTCATCAGGCATATTATATTTTGTGAAATCCTTTATGTTCTCGAATACTTTTCGTGGAATAAATTTTATATTCTCTAATTCTTGGTTCGAATGTATGCCTCGCTTTGCATAGCTTAACAGTACCGCTGCCTGCTTTTCGCTTAAGCCGAATTCCATCCATTCTGCCTGGGTCAGTTGATTCGGGTCAAAAAAGGTAGTAGGTTTTCGAAAAGATTTTTTTTTTGAATCCCAATTTCGATCGTATGACTTATTTCGCTTCCAATTCTGGAAGTTTCGTTGCCTATGTTGTTTTTTTGATGCCGGCGTTAGGATTAATTCCTCTGCTAATTCATCTTTGGTCAAGGAAATCATCAGTCTAGGAGCGAAAATAATAACCGCAGAAAGAACTACTAATACGATGACGCCGCGTTGGTGACGAATGGACACATCAAACGGATTACCTTGAATCATCTCGGATAAATTTTTAGGTTCAACAAATGCTCAAGTAATCTTTCGTCGAAAGGCAAACGCTGAAAATGAAAAAAAAGTATGTACCTACTTTTTCCTATTTGCGATAAAAAAGACAGGGATTCCGATCAATACAATGATGAGGCCCATACCGGCATTACGAAAGTCGTAAACCAGTAAATCGATGCAAATCGCCAAGGTTACGAGGATGTACAAGGCTGGAATCAGGGGATATCCGAAAGCTTTGTATGGTCGTTCGGTAGTTGGCTCCTTTTTGCGTAATATAAAGATTCCAAAAATAGTTAGGACATAGAAAATCAGACTGGCAAAGGTACTATAGACGAGTAAGTCGCCATATTTTCCGGACAAGCACAAGATACTTGCCCAAATCCCTTGAATCCACATCGCGGAACTGGGAACATTAAATTGGTTTAAATTTTTTGCTTGTTTAAAGAACAAACCATCTTTAGACATGGCATAAAACAAGCGAGAACCAGCTAAAATTAAACCATTATTACAACCGAAAGTTGAAATCATAATTAAGGCAGCCATGAACATAATTCCAATATTTCCGAAAATAACAGAAGCTGCACCTGCACCAACGCGGTCATTACTCGCGAACATGATTCCTTGTCCGATGACACCTGATGCATCTGGAGAGCCACCTTTTGGTAACAATGCTAAGTAAGCGAGGTTTGCGAGAATATAAATGACTGTCACGATGGTTGTGCCGTAAAATAAACTTTTTGGGATGTTCTTCTTTGGGTCTTTTATTTCACCTGCTATGAAGGTAACATTGTTCCAGGCATCGGAGGAAAAGAGCGAATTGATGATGGTTGCACCTAGGGCCCCCATCAACGCAAAGCCTGTTAATGGAATGATTTCGAGTTGACCATTTGGTAATTCAACTGTCTTATAGGCATCCCACATGTGTTCGAAGTTCTGCGAAAATACATCCGTTTTTAATCCAATTGCTAATCCTAAAATAATCAGTGCGAATAATGCAACTAGTTTCGCCGAGGTAAAAATAAGCTGCAGTATTTTCCCATTTTGAACGCCCCTAGAATTGAGAAAAGTCAGGATTAAAATACTTCCAATTGCTAAGAGCTGTCCATAACTAATATTTACAACTGATGTTTTTAGCATTAATTCATTTAATTCAGGGAAAAACACTCCCGCATATTTTGCAAAAGCAACAGCAACAGCTGCGATTACGCCAGTTTGAATAACGGTAAAAACTGTCCATCCATATAGAAAAGACATCATTTTCCCGTACGCCCGTTGAATGTAAACGTATTGTCCGCCAGCATTTGGCATCATGCCAGCCAACTCACCATAACTGAGCGCTGCAAAAATGGTGATTAATCCGGTGAGCACCCATAAAACGATTAGCCAACCTGCCGAGCCGATGTCCCGCATCATTGGCGCCGTCACGATGAATATTCCTGACCCAATCATGGAGCCAGCAACCAGCAAGGTTGCATCGAAAAAGCTTAATGTTCTTTTAAGTTTATCTTCCATATGTAAAACAAAAGTCCTGCTTCAATGAAGCAGGACTGAAATAACTAGGTTTTTATTTTTAATTCGAACCAGAATCAGCTTCCTCATCATGGTGCGTTATGGCCGCATCCAAATTATAATGATTTAAATTGCTTTTTCTTCTTCCGTATAAGAAATAAATGACAATTCCAATCGCTAACCAGCTCAATGAAAGTAATTGTGCATCCAAGCTTAAGTTCCACATCAAATATATATTAATTAGTATGCCAAGAATTGCGATTAAAGGCAATGCTGGCACTTTAAATGTACGAGGTAAGTCAGGCTGTTTTACACGTAAAACCCATACTGCGATACACACCATCAAGAAAGCAAATAAAGTACCAAAACTTGTCATATCAGCTAACTTGTTGATTGGTGTAAAGGAAGCTACTGTAGCTATCACAATACCTAAAATGTACAAATTTGTTTGAGGTGTGCCTGTTTCTTTTTTGATTTTTGAAAAAACGCTAGGTAACAATCCATCTTTTGCCATTCCCAGGAAAATCCTAGATTGACCCATAATCATCACCATCAAAACTGAAATTAAACCAATGGTTGCTGCTATTGTAATTAGGTAACTTGCCCAATTTTGACCTGCTATTTCGAAGGCATAAGCTACAGGAGCTTTTATAGCATCAGGATACGCTCCTTTAGGATTAAAATCTTGATAATTCATCATTCCGGTTAAAACCATGGAAACAAGAATGTATAGAAATGTACAGATTAATAAGGAGGCTACGATCGCAAATGGAACATCCTTTTTAGGATTAATTGCCTCACCAGCTTGAGTAGATACAGCATCAAAACCAACATATGCGAAGAAAATAGCGGCGGCACCTGATATTACTCCCTGTATTCCATATGCCTCTTTCAGTCCATTTTCACTAGCAATCTTTTTTACTTCGGGAATAAATGGAGACCAATTTGCTGTATTAATAAAGAACAATCCTGCAATAATCACAAATAATACGGCAGCAACTTTCAACAAAACAATAAAATTGTTCGCTTTGGCAGCGCCTTTCGTTCCCCTTACTAATATAGATACTACCAATAAAACGATAATAAAGGCAGGTAAATTCATGGAGAAACCTGAACCAGTATAGCTAGCAGGGTCTGTAGTCAGCCAATCAGGTAAATGAATTTTAAACATTTTTAAAAGTTTATTGAAATATCCAGACCAGGAAACGGCTACGGTCATTGATCCCATTGCATATTCAAGAACCAATCCCCAACCTATTATCCACGCAAGTATTTCACCTATTGTTCCGTAAGCGTATGCATATGCTGACCCTTCCACAGGTAAAATAGCGGCAAATTCAGAATAACATAAAGCCGCAAAAACACAAGCAATTCCTGCAATAACAAAGGAAAGCGCTAATGCTGGGCCAGCGTGATAATATGCCCCAGTTCCGGTCAAAACGAAGATACCTCCTCCGATAATTGCACCAACCCCGATTGCAGTTAAACTCCATTTACCTAGTACGCGTTTTAATTCGCTTTTCTTCATATCTGCTTCAAAAGCACTTAAAGGTTTTTTACGCCAAACACTACTTGCCATGTTTTATTTTTTTTATGAAAGACGAATATACTATTTTTTACGATATCGAAAAACTTAAATTAAATCAAGCGTTTCTTCCAATCGTTTTGGGATATAATTCAACTTTGATTGTGCTTTACTCAAATCAAAGCCCGTTCTTGGAGGTCTCTTTGCTGGTTGATTCAAATTGGCACTCGAAGTTCGTTTCACCTTGTCCAAAGAGAGGTGGTAATGTTTGGCTATGCGCGCCACAATTTCATAAATAGACATCGTTTCTGGTCCAGAAATGTGAAAAATACCCGTGTAATTTAATTCACAAATACGGATGCAAGCCCAAGCCAAATCATCCGCCCATGTGGGTGCTCGAAATTGATCATCGATGATGCTGATTTCTTGTCCTTTTTGTAATGCCTCCTTCGCCCAAAGGACAATGTTGGAACGAGATAAGTTTTGGCCAGTTCCATAAACGATAATGGTACGTACAATAGAAGCGTTTAAATTAGGTGATTTTGCTACAATTTGCTCTGCCGCTACTTTCGATCTAGCATAAACCGAAAGAGGATTCGGTTCGTCTTCTTCCTTGTAATTTCCTTTTGCTCCGTCAAATACAAAATCCGTTGAAAGCAATTGAAAATGAATGCCGTTTAATTGACAGACATTAGCCAATGTGGCAACGGCATCGACATTGATTTTTTGACACGCATCTGGGTCTAATTCACACGTATCTACATTCGTTAAAGCAGCAGTATGGATTACGTGGCTTGGCTGAAATGATTGAAAAACTTCAGTGATTTCTTCAGGATTACAAATGTCCATTCGAAGATAGTTTTCAGTTGGACATTCCTCATTGCGATTCTCACCAAGTGATGTTGCTAGAAAGGTGCTTCCTTTTTTCAATAATTGAGCAACTATTTTTTGACCCAATAACCCATTACTTCCGGTGATAAGGATTCTCATAAGTCCCAAATGGATTTTTTTCGTTTATGTTGCAATTTGAAATAATGTTTGTGTTCTAGAATCCACGCCATTATCAAGTATAAAAGAATCGGTGAACCAAGTCCAATAAAAGAAAAATAAATGAAACCTAAGCGTACTTTACTTGTTCGTATGCCGAGCCTTCTTGCCCACCATTCACAAACACCAAAGGATTGCATTTCGAAAAAAAATATGATTTTTTGAAGAAGTCGTCTCATGATTTTAATACTTGTTGACCAACGCAACAATGTAAACATTTATTTTGCGTACAAAATTGCTGATAAATTTCGAGATTAGCTTGCGTTTCCAAGGCATTTTTCGCAATCACTCCGTAGGTCTTCCAAAGGTCAGAAATGGCGTTCTTTTCTTTGGGCAAGGTTGACAAGAAATCCATTGCTTCCATCAAGGCTTGATTAAACCGATTATTAATCCGCCCATTTTCCAAAATAAAATACGTTTTGGCGTTTATCAATAGATTGTTTTGCACCAATTTGCTCGTTATTCCAGCATATGAAAAGCCCTTCTCCCATTGGATTTCAGAATATATTTGCGTTTGGTTTTCCATCATCCAACGTAGAAACTTGGTCCATGACAAAACGCGACGCCTTAAATAACCTGTCAAAATCGAGTTCTTTCCTTTCCAGCCTTGTTCATTCTTTAACGCCGTCAGCAGAATTTCCTCCGGAGTAAAAATCTGGTGATCACGCAGGGGTATTTGCTGAGTCAATAATTCAAATGAAAGACTATTCGATTTGGTTCCAAAAGCTTTAGAAATGAGCAGGTAGTAATCTAAGCTTCTTTCATCCGTTCTAACATCAAGTTCATATTTTCGTTTTAAGCGCGCTTTGATGCTTCGAAGCTGCATGGTTCTAAATTCCTTTTGGGCGCTTTTTAAATGGCTCTTGCAGGGTATTTGACCCTTTCTTCTCCATGGATAGATTTGAGGAAATTTAAATTCGCCGGTCAAATATGTTTTTAACTCTAAGGTTGGTAATAAGAAATCATTCAAAAAAACGGGTTGATCATTATCATAGACAACGTGTAAGATTACATTGTTATAGGAAGCATCTTTATGATGTTGGTGTTTATACCAATCTGATGCTTTCAGATGAAATTCGACAGAACCAAACCAGGTCAAGTTATCCATTCGTACCTGAGCAAATTCAAAATCTGGGCCACTACCAGCGGTATTCCACGTGCCAACATCAATAACCTCGATTGATTGTGCGTTGGCAAGCGTGAATTGATGAAACGGCAACCTTCGATCGTTCCAAAGTTGTTGTAAGTGAAATTCAAGCAAAGCAATCCAATTGATTACTTTAAGTTACAAAAAAAAGGCGCTCTAAAAGCGCCTTTTCATTTATTTTGGTAATGGTTTGAATATCAAATAATCTGGACTTGCAGGCGGTGCAGTGCTCGGATTAAAATCCGTTGATGTAATCTTTGCCGTTGTGCGTCGATTAATCTGATGTAATTTTTGGAATTTGTCTGGGTCTGTCGACTTAAACTGGTTGATATACGTTTCTGTCAAAATAACTTTTTGACCGTTTTCATCCTCCCAAGTTGCCGGTTCAGCTTCTCCTTTTCCAACAGGACGGATGCGGCGTGGATCGATTCCTTTCTGCTCAACTAAGTATTTGTATACCGCTTTTGCACGGTTTTCTGATAAAACTTGGTTTTTCGTATCTGTATCGCGGGCATCTGTATGGGAGAATAAATCAATCGTGATGTTTGGATATTCTCTTAACATACTATCCAAGAATTTCAATGAGTCCAAACTCATGCAGGTAGCATCATTGATAAACGTCCATTGACTAACTGGATAGCGCACTTCTGGAGTACGAATCTCTCCAATTGGCAACAAAGGCATTTCTAAGATAAACGACTGACTTTGGTCTATTCCAACTGTGCTAAATTTAGCACCACGTTTATCTTCGTAGTATCCTTCTTTACCTGCTTTGAGGATGTAATCCTTGCCAGCTAAAATCCATCGGTTTTTCTTATCTGGTTTTTCGTTCCAGCTCACTTTTCCTTTCGCGTCTGTCGTACCTTCCCAAGTTGTTCCATCAGAAACGGTCACTGTTACTTTCGCTCCTGCTAATCTCTTTGTTTTCTTCCCGGATTCATAAACAACTACACGTAAATCGTACAAGTTCGGTGGTATGGAATAACTCCAAATATCAGAAGTATATTCATTGCTTGACGATGTTTTTCTTTCAGAGGTAAAGAATCCTGAACGACCATCAAAATCACACATTCCATAATCGTTTCCTTGCGAGTTAAAAGGTACGCCCATATTCTTAGTCCCTGACCATTTGTTAGCATCTGCATCTTTTTGAGCAACAAAAATGTCTAGACCACCTATACCTGGCAGACCATCACTTGCAAAATACAATTGTCCTTTCGGTCCGATTGACGGAAATAATTCGTTTCCTGCAGTGTTAAACATAGGTCCCATGTTGTGAGGAACAGAGTCCCACATTTTAGCTCGTTTATCAAACGTCACATACCACAAATCACGTCCACCGTAGCTTTTTTCAAAATTTTTCTCATCAGCTCCGTTGTTTGCCATGTCAGATGCAAAAATCAACATCATGTCATCCGGAGTGAGGCATGGGTGTCCTACCGAAACGGTATCATTTGTTTTCAACGAAATGCGCATCGGATTTTCAAAATCTTCTCCACTTAAATCAGCTCGCCAGATTTCACAACCTAAATCCTGTTTTTCTGCATTCGGACAACGCGTGAAATAAAGGGTTTTCTTTTTGGAGTCAAAACATGCCGTACCTTCATTTTGAGTGGTATTTACTACACCTTTAGTGTCAATCGATTTTACATTCGTTGGATTGCCATTTGCATCGTATTCCGCACTAAAAATATCCATGTATTTCTGACCAGAAATTGGGTCTCTTCCGGATCCAGTAGATTCGTCACGACTCGTGCCAAAATAAATGACTTTCCCTTTTTTGTCACCGAAGGACGGTGCCATATCGTATTGTTTTGAGTTAATTTTATCTTCACATTTAATCACGTAATTTGATTCTTCCGATTCAAAATCACGGTATTGTTCAATTGCTGCTATGGCATCTTCCACCTCTTTCACACGCGATTTAGGGGCAAGGCGTTTGAATTCTCGATAGCTTTTCAATGAATTATCGTATTCTTTCAGCATGCGTTGCATGTCGCCACGGTAAAAATATACCTCAGGCATCACATCAAAGTATTTCAACTCAATACAGGTTCCATACCATTCGTTTGCTTTGTCATAAATTTGCATGTTGCGGTATGAGTCAGCAATCTTGTAAGCCATGTCTCCTTTTTGACGAATCGTACCTTTGTATCCTAATGTCTTGTAGGCATCTTGACACACTTTAATCGCTTCAAAATAGTTTCCTGAATAGTAGGATTCATTTGCTTTTCTGATGTATTTTGGTTCTGGTATATTTTGTCCAAAACTATACTGAGCAAAGGAAATTGTGAGAAATGCTAAAATAAAAAATTGTTTCATAAAGCGGGTTTTAAGCCTAGAAATAAATCCGAGGAAAGCAAAAATAAGAATTATTTATTTAAAATCCGAACAATAGTTCCTCCATCGGCTTATAAGCTCTGCAAAGCCTTCCGGTAATTCAGAATCAAATTCCAAATACGCCTGTTTTGTCGGTTGAATGAACCCAAGTGTTTTGGCATGAAGTGCTTGACCTGGAATTAACTCAAAACAGTTTTGTATAAATCGCTCATAACTAGATGATCGGGTCCCTTTGACGATTTTGTTCCCTCCATATTCCAAGTCATTAAATAGGGGATGTCCGATGGATTGTAAGTGAACCCGTATTTGATGTGTGCGGCCTGTTTCTAATTTGCATTCAATCAGGGTGACCAAACCGAAACGTTCCAGAACTTTATAGTGCGTAATCGCCACCTTTCCATGCTCGCCATCCTTGAAAACAGCCATTACTTTTCGGTTTTTTAGAGACCGTCCGATGTTTCCTTCGATGGTTCCATCCTTTTCAAGATCGCCCCATACGAGTGCATGGTAACGTCTTTCTGTGGTGCGGTTGTAAAATTGCTTGGCAAGTTCAACGAGCGCTAATTCTGTTTTCGCTATGAGCAATAAACCAGTGGTGTGTTTATCGATCCGATGCACGAGTCCGGGTCTGCCGTAATAATCCTTTGGTGGCTTTGGGAGGTTTTGTATGTGATACACCAAAGCATTGACTAAAGTGCCGGAGTAATTACCATATCCTGGATGTACGACCATGTTTGCAGGTTTATTGACAACCAATAAATCCTCGTCTTCATAGGCAATTTCAATCGGGATATTTTGAGGAATCAACTCAATCTCACGCACTGGATACGGAAGTACAATCGAAACCTCATCACCTGGCTTGATCTTATAATTCTGCTTTACTTTCTGGGTATTGACTAAAATATTCCCATTTTTTGCGGCAATTTGAATTTTGTTTCGGGATGTATTGGCCATTCGGTCAATCAGAAACTTATCAATCCGCAAAGATTCTTGGCCTGGATCTGCCTTAAATCGATGGTGTTCAAAAAGCTCCTCCTCTTCGTTCTCAAGGTCAGGAATTTGCTCCTCGGTCATTGCTTAATGAACTTTACAGGTTGCATATTTAAGGCCGGAATGTGCACAAAATAAATCCCTTGCTGAAGGCCCTCAACAGAAATGGCATCATCATTCGATTGTAGCATCAGTCGACCTGAAGCATCGTAAACCGACTTCAAAACCCCAGATAAGTCAACATTTGACTGAAAATGGATTTCATGCGTTGTTGGATTAGGGTAGCAACTAAATTTCTGCCATTTTGGAGGTGCTGACAATCCCAAGGTTTGGTCAAGTGCTGTCGAAAAGATTGGACGAATCATCGCACTTCCCGGAAAGGGAGAAGTCATCCATGTTCCACCACCGTCAACACTAAATTGAATTTTATCCGAATGATCAATGTTACGATCCAAGCCGACATTTAGTCTTTCTTGGTCTAATTGACGCCAACCCACAAAAAACTTTTCTGAAACAGGCACCTTCATTGTATCTGTGAAATAGTATTTAATAAACATGTTATGTGAGCTACCATAAATTGGTGATCGCGTGCTAAAAACATCATCTTCATAAAGTACCTGGCCCGGATGACCATTTCCATCATCGGCCCATACGGTTAAAAGAAATAGTTTATTACTTACATCTGTAACGGAAGGAACAAAATGCAACGCGAGTCCAATTAATGAATCTGGCTCATATGCTTCATATGCAATGGCCAATCTTGATTGCACTCCTGTTGGACCAAATGCTGCTTCTGCACTTCCATCATCATAGCTATAGTAATTGTAAAAGACTTGAGAAAAAGTCGATTGGTCATTCGAAATATCATTGGGAAATTGAGCCGAAACCGTCGTACTCACATCAAACGTCTGTTCCGAACCGCCTAAATTCCTTGGGTATTCGGCACCAGTTGATATATCATGATAGGATGTATGCGTTGTTCTTGGACTATAATTAATTTGCTGTTCTGCCAAATTAAATCCTTGTAAAGTGAAATTACCATAAGTCGTAGCTCCTTGTCCAAAAACAATTGTTCCATTTTGATAATTTTCAGGATTCGGACTTCCATTATGGACCATTACTTTCAATGCACTGGTCATTTTATTATCACTTACATTCACATAATGATCCCATGGAACGGATGTGTATGTTTCCAATAATGAATTGATTGGATAAGACAAAGCAAAATCTTTAAATAATGTGTCGGCTAAAAAAGATTGAGTTCTCAAGTGGACATAATCAATGTGGAAATGATCCAATGAGCCTGCCAAAGAACCATAGTTTTTAAACCTGAATTGAAATCCTTTCTTAAAATATTTGGCGTCTTTAATGGGAAGGTGAACAGACTTGAATGCATACGTAGTATCCCCATTTGTTGACCAAACCCTAAACCATTGATCTAAGTCTTTGGCATAAAGTTCTAATACCAATGAATCACCCTGTTCTGGAATATCTCCGAAGCCCTCAGGTTGAACTAAAAAAGACAAATAAAGAGAATCAGCAGCTGTATAAGGTGCTAGATTAAGTGGTTTACATGTCAATCGATCAGCGTAGTTGGTAATGGTTGTTCCTATCTGATAGGGATAACCATTTTCATTCAATCCATCAAATGTCACTACTCCCAAAGACCTTGGATTTACCGCATACCTCTGATTTAAATATGCTTGATGGTCCAACCAAATGGCATTTTGGTCCTGTAATGTAGCAAAAAACAGTCGCACAGAATCTTGAAAATAACTAGGATTTGTTACCCATATTGTATCAGAAACATCTGGCACTCCAATCGTATCATACACATAATAAGGAGGATACAAGTCTTCCGTTGTATAATTTATTGGATAGGATGAGAAATCAGCAACCTTCACGGAAGTCACACCAAACGTACTGTCAACGAACGTCCCCGTGGCACTGTCAAACGTGCGCTTGAAGGTAGCCCCATTGGTAAATGTTGATGTTGGCGTGAATGGCTGCAATGTTGCCGGGTTCAATAAGCGAAAGAATACTTGATTGGTCACGCCCGGATCATTAAATTGCGCAGAATAGGCTTGAAATTTATTACTTGAAAATTCATCGAAAATGGGTAAGGGCAGTGTGTCCGAAATATAAATAAAAGTACTGTCAATGGATTGACTTCCACTTTTCAATTGAGTATGTTTATTTACTAATGCTAGGTTACGTGTAATCGGTCCTATTTCCAAGTTTTGGGCAACCGAAACAAAAGACACGAAACAGAAAAAGAAAAAACTTTTCATTTTATTCTGGTTTTTCAACATCTGAAATTGTTCGTTTCATGGACAACATGAAATGTGTCGACTTATATACCGTTGAACCTTCTATGAATTCAGGTGTTTGACTGAAAATGATTGCGGAAAGAGAATCCTCTGCAGTGCTACAATCTGTACAAATAAAATCAAATGAAGTGACTCCAAGTGTATCCAAAATAAAGCGTGCATCGGTCATGTTCAAACCAACAAAATTTGGAATAGCCATTGGTTCACCTTGGTCATTTTGCCCAACTATGAGCGTAACAACCGCACCAATTGGAATGCGATCACCTTCTTTAATTCGACGGCCTTTATATAATTGATCTAATACAGAGCCATTTGCCTCACTTGTTGATCGGTACTGAATAGTGAATCGAATGCCTCGTTGTTCTAATATACTTTCTGCAAATTGTAACTGCTTATGAACGAGGCTAGGCATTTCAACCAATTGGTTTTTCTTCGTTAGCCTGAGTCCGATGATTCTACCTGACTTCACATACACTTGAGAAATAGATGTCGGCTCAACCAATTGCTCTAAAACGGTTCCCTCAGGAAGTTTCGGGTCATAAATACTATCCAATATTTGATATTGCAGATCCAATTCTTCGATTTTTTGTTTGGCTTGTTCTGCATTCAATCCAACCAAGTTAGGTACGGAAATTTTTTCGCCATGATTTGTTGCAAAGTCTAGGTATAGAACAGTGGAAAAAACTATGACTAAATAAAACAATATGACTAAGCCAACTTGCTTTGCGAAATATTTAGACAGAATAAAATTTTTAATTCTTTGGAGCACTTTTATACTTTTTCAGATAATCAAAGTTAATCTTTCCTTTTTAAAACAGCCTAGAAATTTGGGGATAAGGCATGGAATCGATAGAAATCCTCTATGTGATCAACAGCCTCGTCCACAGAGTCAACCAATTTGTATAGCATTAAATCATCTGGAGAAATATTTTTTTCTTTTGCCAGCATGGTATCTTCAATCCATTTTAACAAACCACCCCAATACGCACTTCCAACAAGGACAACGGGTCTTTTTGTAATTTTCTTTGTTTGAATTAACGTCATTGCTTCAAAAAACTCATCCAAGGTGCCAAATCCACCTGGGAGTATTACAAATGCCTGTGAGTATTTTACAAAAATAACTTTCCTAACAAAGAAGTAATCAAATTCTAAGTTGTGTTCTTGATCTATAAATGGATTATGATTCTGTTCGAAAGGTAAATCAATATTCAATCCAACCGATTTTCCTTTTGCCTTTTGAGCTCCTTTATTTGCAGCTTCCATTAAACCAGGACCTCCACCAGTAATGATTCCGTATCCAAGACTCGCCAATTTCTCAGCAATTTCCATACCTAAAAGATAATATGGATTGTCTTCTTTCGTGCGGGCAGAACCAAAAATTGAAACACATGGTCCTATTTTGGACATGCGGTCATATCCTTCAACAAACTCAGACATGATTTTAAAAATAGACCAGCTATCGTTACTTTTTAATTCACTCCAATCTTTTTTTAATTGTTCCATGCCTTTTCTTTTGTGATCAT
>JBEEIV010000289.1:0-2840 GCA_041169645.1 Bacteroidota bacterium | reverse complement strand
TTTAACCACACCATACCCAATGGCTTCCCGGATTTCAGCTAATGTTGAACCGGATCCTCCATGAAAGACAAAATCAACAGGATTTACCCCGGTATGGAATTTAGACTGAATATAATCTTGTGAATTCTTTAGAATTATGGGTCTCAACACCACATTACCTGGCTTATATACCCCATGTACATTTCCAAAGGCAGCAGCGATAGTAAAACGAGGAGATACTTTCATTAGCTCTTCGTATGCATAAGCAACTTCTTCAGGTTGTGTATACAATTTTGAACTATCCACTCCCGTATTATCAACTCCGTCTTCTTCCCCTCCGGTTATCCCTAACTCGATTTCTAAGGTCATACCCATTTTTGACATCCGGGCAAGATATTTCTTACACAATTCGATGTTTTCATGAATTGGTTCTTCCGAAAGATCAATCATGTGGGAACTGTATAGTGGTTTGCCGGTTTGCGCAAAAAACGCTTCTCCCGCATCCAATAAGCCATCAATCCATGGCAACAGGTTTTTGGCACAATGGTCTGTATGCAAGATAACCGTTGCTCCATAGGCTTCAGCAACTTCATGAATATGCTTCGCCCCTGAAATCCCACCCAAAATCGCAGCTTTCTCATTTGCATTCGACAAGCCTTTTCCAGCAAAATACTGCGCACCACCATTAGAAAACTGAAGGATTGCTGGCGCATTCAATTTCGCAGCAGCTTCAATGACAGCATTGACAGTAGATGAACTGGTTACATTGACAGCGGGTAGCGCAAAGCCTTTCTCTTTCGCTAATGCGAAAATGGCTTGAACTTGATCGCCGGTAGCTACCCCAGGTTTTATACGTGCATTCATGGTTAAATTTGGTTGTTGATGGTCCACAAAGGTAAAAATAATGTGAAAATAACATGCAAGGCAATAATATGAGCGATGCATCGTTTTGGGTAAAAAAAAGCCTATGACTGAAAAGTACAAAAATGCAAAGCGTGTAATCAATTCCAATCGTGTAGCACAAGCACCGGAAAGCGTCATCACTTTCTTGCTTAACTACAGTAAATCCTTGGAGCAAAACAAAACGAAACTTAAGTTTCCATTGATGCACAAAAACTAATTTAAGGCCGGGTATCCGGCCTTTTTCTTTTATAATTTACTGTATTTTTACCCCATGCGAATTTTAATCATCCTAGGGGCGCTTTTTTATCTTCTTAACCTTAATGCTCAAGAACTTTGTCCCATACTGCCAAGACCAGTAAATTACAATGATGGCGGAGCAAATAAAACCTTCCTCTTTTGCGATACCTTGCGTTTCAATACGCAAAATCTTCCAAAAGGTATTTCCGATGTAATTCCTGAAATTGCTAGATTATATCTACCAGACACTTCAATGGTTAAATTGGTAAGGAATAAAGGGTTTATAAAGTTCCAACAACTTACAGGTGCTTATCCGGAGTCCTATTCCATCAACACGAACACCGATCAAATACGTATAACATACACCACTGAATCCTCTTGTTTCAACGCCCTTCAATCCCTCTTTCAACTCATTACCGTGGCTGATGATGGCAAATGTTTAAGTATGCCTGTCTGTTTCGTGAAAGACTACCCTTCCTTTGGTTGGAGGGGATTACACTTGGATGTTTCTCGTCATTTTTTTAGTGTAGACGAAGTCAAAAAATACCTCGATCTAATGTCGATGTATAAATTCAATGTGTTTCATTGGCATTTAACCGACGATCAAGGGTGGCGAATCGAAATCAAACGTTACCCTAAATTAACCAGCATTGGTTCATGGCGAGACAGCACCATTGAAAACCACTACTCTACCTTTCCGCGTACATGGAACACCACGCATTATGGAGGATTCTATACTCAAGAACAAATCAAAGAAGTGGTTGCATACGCTGCGGCACGTCAAATCACTGTAGTACCTGAAATCGAAATGCCCGGACACGCCAGAGCGGCATTAGCCGCGTATCCTGAATTTTCATGCAACGGAAATAAACAATCCGTTCCAGGTGTTTGGGGTGTATTTGACGATGTTTTCTGTACCAAGGATAGCACCATATTGTTTTTACAAAACATCTTAGACGAAGTCATGGAGTTATTTCCGAGTCCATACATTCATGTTGGAGGGGACGAAGTACCGAAGACTCGATGGAAACAATGCGCCACGTGCCAAGCCACTATTAAATCCCTTGCCTTAGCGGACGAACACGAACTTCAAAGTTATTTTATAGGACAAATGGATCAATACCTTCAAGCTCATAAACGCAAATTAATTGGTTGGGATGAAATTCTTGAAGGCGGTTTAACTTCGGGTGCTGCGGTTATGTCATGGCGTGGAACAGAAGGTGGTATTGCTGCCGCTAAACAAGGACATTTCGTAGTAATGAGCCCAGGGTCTCATTGCTATTTTGATCATTACCAAGGAAAGTCAGTTTCAGAACCTTTAGCCATAGGAGGCTACACACCGCTTGAAAAAGTATATGAATTCAACCCAGTCCCTGAAGGACTTAAAGACCATGAAGCGCGATTTATTTTGGGTGGGCAAGCAAACCTTTGGACCGAGTATATTCCTTCTTTTGAACAACTCACCTACATGACCTATCCTCGGGCTATTGCCTTAAGTCAAGCACTTTGGGGCGGAACTAAAGCGCCTTATAAAACATTTGAGGAGGCACTTAAAACATATCACATCCCAAGACTGATGAGTCCGATCTTAAACACGAATGTTTCACTCAGCTTTATGAAACCGGAAATTAAATTTGAACGAGAATTCTATGGAATCTCCCTAAGTTTTGAATTTAAAGACACTAACGAATCCGTTGTGGTGAGCATTCCATCGCGCGAGG
>JBEEIV010000288.1:0-4685 GCA_041169645.1 Bacteroidota bacterium | reverse complement strand
ATGATTCTTTTGATTGATCAAAAATAGCCCCAGATTTAACCTTTCTGCGGTATTGATTGATAAACAAATTACGCATGATTGTAAAAACCCATGCCTTAAAATTTGTTTGAGGGGTGTAGTAATTGCGATAGGTAATCGCCTTTAACATCGTTTCTTGTGTTAAGTCCTTTGCATCCTCGTGATTCCGCGTAAAACTCATGGCAAAGGAAGTCAGATTTTGCTCCAATCCAACTAAAGCTTCATTAAATTCTAAGGTTGACATATTACTTTGTTTAACAATTACGGAATAAAGTTAAACAAAAATGTTTAATCAAATAACAAAAAGATTAAACAAAATGAAAAAAATAATTTTAAAAAGAGTTAAATAATTGAAAATCAATGAAATAAATGGATGATGTTTTTTCGAATTTATACTCGAACATGATTTAACATAACCTCTACCATTGCTTCGGTATCGAATTTTGCTTTCCAACCCCATTCCTTTTGCGCGTATGTGTCATCGATGCTGTTAGGCCAGCTATCGGCTATGGCTTGACGAAAATCGGGTTCATACGTGATTTGAAACTCAGGCAAATGTTTTTGAATGCATGTTGCCAATTCTGCTGGGGTAAAAGAAGATCCCGCAAGGTTGTATGCCGATCTGATTTTTATTTTTTCTGCTGGTGCCTGCATCAATTCGATGGTGCCCCGAATGGCATCGTCCATAAACATCATCGGTAACGCAGTATCTTCCTTCAAGAAACAGGTAAAACTTCCGTGTGCTTTTGCTTTGTAAAAAATGTCCACCGCATAATCCGTTGTTCCACCACCTGGTAAACTTTTATAGGAAATCAATCCCGGGTAACGAATGCTGCGCACATCTACACCGAATTTATGAAAATAATATTCACACCAACGTTCGCCGGCTTGCTTAGAAATTCCATAAACTGTCGATGGCTCCATCACCGTATGTTGAGGCGTCATGTCCGCAGGTGTGGTTGGTCCGAATACAGCAATCGAACTCGGCCAGAAGATTTTTTTCACATGTCCTTCTTTCGCTAAGTCCAAAATGGTAAACAAGCCCTCCATGTTTAATTTCCATGCAAAATCCGGATTCTTTTCTGCTGTTGCGGAGAGCAGTGCTGCCAGCAAATATACTTCGTCGATCTTTTGTTCGATAATAAAGGAACGAACTGCTTCGCGATCGAGAATATCCATTTTTAGGTAAGGTCCATTCGCTAATATTTCAGGACATTCATCCTTCAAGTCAGCTGCCACTACGGCTTCATTTCCATAAATTGTGCGCAAGGCTAGAACGAGTTCGGTTCCAATTTGACCACATGAACCGATGACGATGATTTTTGACATGTACAATAGTATTTAGACAAATTTAAGTTTTGCTTCTTTATAAAGGTTACTTCATCCATTTTTTATTTCTGAGAAAACTGATTAAAATCATTTATTAGTCTTTCGAAGCGCTTTAGTTTTGCAGACAGATAAACTTTTGAGTAATTTTAAAGCTTGTTTAGCTAAAACAACATTTGAACTATGCCATTCTACCATCAACTAGGAAAAATTCCACATAAACGACATACGGTATTTCGTCAGGAGAACGGAGAATTATACCACGAACAATTATTTGGAACAGCAGGTTTCGATGGTATGTCCACTTTGATGTATCACATTCAGCCACCAACAGTGGTAAAAGAAGTGAAGGGTCACAAGGACATTGCCCCAGAAATCGCCATTGAGAAAAACATGCTCATGCGCAGTTTTCGCGGTTACGACTTGAAACCTAACGAAGATTACGTTGAGTCACGTGTGCCTGTTTTGGTGAATAGCGATTGCTACATCGAATTGGCAGCGCCTTCCAAGTCTATGTCGGATTATTTTTACAAAAACGCCGATGCGGACGAGGTGATTTTTATTCACCGAGGATCGGGAAAATTACGGACGCAATTAGGGAACATCGATTTTAGTTATGGTGACTACCTCGTTATCCCACGAGGAATGATATACCAATTGGAATTTAATGATAGTGATAACCGTTTGTTCATTGTCCAATCGTTTCATCCTGTTTTCACGCCGAAAAGATACCGAAATTGGTTTGGACAATTATTAGAGCATTCACCATACTGTGAGCGAGACTTGCGTCGCCCATCTGAATTAGAAACACACAACGAAGAGGGTGATTTTTTGATTCGTATCAAAAAACAAGATGTGCTTTACGATTATGTTTATGCGCATCATCCATTTAATGTCGTCGGATGGGATGGATACAATTTCCCCTATGCTTTTTCCATTCATGATTTTGAGCCAATCACTGGACGTGTCCACTTACCTCCACCAATTCATCAAACCTTTGAGACGAGTGCTTTTGTGATCTGCTCGTTTGTTCCGCGTTTGTACGACTACCATCCGGATTCGATTCCAGCTCCTTACAATCATAGCAACATTGATTCCGATGAGGTATTGTACTATGTTGATGGTGACTTTATGAGTAGGAATAACATTGAAAAAGGTCAAATTACCTTGCATCCAGCGGGTATACCTCACGGACCGCATCCAGGGGCTTATGAGCGTTCTATTGGTAAAAAAGAAACGCAGGAATTAGCGGTAATGATTGATACGTTCAAGCCATTGAAATTGACAAAACGAGCGATGGAAATGGAATTACCTGAGTATGTCAAGTCTTGGATTCATTAAGTCCTGAAATTTCAATAATATTGCAAAGAATTAGAAATTATGTCAACAGAAATTAAAAATTTAAAAGACCTTCAAAACGTAGAATATAGCTTGGAGAAATTATTCTCCGAGGCAGAAGACTTTCTTCCATTATTGGGAACGGATTATGTCGAATTGTACGTGGGGAACGCAAAACAATCCGCTCACTATTACAAAACAGCTTTCGGTTTTCAGTCGGAGGCATATGCTGGACTTGAAACCGGACTAAGAGATCGTGTTTCTTATGTTTTAAAACAGGAAAAGATTCGATTGGTTTTAACTACACCATTGAATTCAGATAGCCCGATTAACCAGCACATCAAGAAACATGGTGACGGTGTAAAAGTAATTGCTTTATGGGTGGAAGATGCTACCAAAGCATTTGAAGAAACTACGAAGCGCGGCGCAAAACCTTTTATGGAGCCAACGCGCGAAGAAGATGAAAATGGTCACGTGATTCGCTCTGGTATTTATACCTATGGTGAAACGGTGCACATTTTTGTAGAACGTAAAAACTATCAAGGAATTTTCCTTCCCGGTTATAAGAAATGGGAATCACATTACAATCCTGAACCAACTGGATTGAAATTCATTGACCACATGGTTGGAAACGTGGATTGGAATGAAATGAATACTTGGTGCGACTTCTACAAAAAAGTCATGGGCTTTGCTCAAATCATTTCATTTGATGATAATGACATTTCAACGGAATATACGGCTTTGATGTCCAAAGTAATGTCCAATGGAAATGGTCGGATTAAATTCCCGATCAATGAGCCAGCAGAAGGAAAGAAGAAATCGCAAATTGAGGAGTACATTGACTTCTACGAAGGAGCAGGTGTGCAACACATTGCGGTCTCAACAAATGATATCGTTGCAACGGTTTCTGCGATGCGTGATCGTGGAGTAGAATTCTTATACGTTCCTGAAACGTATTACGATGATTTACTCGAACGAGTAGGGGACATTGAAGAGGATGTAGAAGTATTGAAACAACATGGGATTTTGATTGACCGTGATGACGAAGGGTATTTATTACAGTTGTTTACAAAACCAGTTGTTGACCGACCGACCATGTTCTTCGAAATCATTCAACGCAAAGGTGCACAATCCTTCGGGAAAGGAAACTTCAAAGCATTGTTCGAGTCCATTGAACGAGAACAAGCAAGTAGAGGAACATTGTAAGTAAAAACAATAAAGGAAAGCCGATCGGAACTGATCGGCTTTTTTTATTTACGCTGATTCTAGTTGTACTAGTATGTCGTGAATTTCTTGTTGAATCGAACGGGTTTGATCTTGGTTATATGCGTATTGAATGCGCTCAACCAAAATCGAATGATCAGTGATCCCTTCCGATTTACAGTCAGCGACTACCTGTTGAATAGTTGCGGGTCTCGGACCCCAAACAAATCGTTCTTGCTGTAAGTGATCCAAACAAATCAACTTAGGAATGGAGCGTCCACCATTGGTCAAATACTGATCCATGATGCCTAAGTTTTCATCACGCAAAATGATTTTTAAATCGATTAATGGATTTTGTTTCGCCATGATTCCAATAACCGGGACAATTTGTGCGGCATCTCCACACCACGCTTCACTGATCAAAACCCATGTCATTGGTTCAGAAATACGAGAAAGTTGTTTTTGTAAATCCTCACTTAGAACCGTTGTTTTTTCGATGCGTTTCATGCGTCGCGCATTCAACTCGGTATAATGGATGAGGTCTTCACGTTGATCAGTACCTGAGGTTTTTCCTTGTGCGACTAATTCTTGAACGTGATCTTTATAGGATTCAAAGGTAAAACTGTTCGCTAATTTGTTTAATTGTATGTTACTCATTTTTCTCATCGAACTTTGGTGATTTTTATTCGTCGGGAAAGTTACAATGAAATTGGAATATGAAAAGAAACAAATGTAACATCCAACGATTTTTTGAAAATTTTGAAATCACTTGTCCCGATGATTAACATAATTAAATAAGA
>JBEEIV010000287.1:0-3533 GCA_041169645.1 Bacteroidota bacterium | reverse complement strand
TTCACAGGTCCGGCAGGTGTCCCGAAATATTCCGCACCTTCAGGTACGTTTTTCGTTACTCCAGATTGACCAAGAATGATGGCATTGTCCCTGATTTCAATGCCACTTGCCATGCCAACTTGACCCCAAATCTTTACGTTGTTGCCAATTTTTACACATCCTGAAATGCCACATCCGGCAGCAATGAGGGTATTTGTTCCAATTTGCGTATCATGTCCAATATGGACTTGGTTATCGATTTTCGTTCCAGCGCCAATCCGTGTTATTCCTGTGACACCGCGATCAATGGTACATAATGCACCGATTTCTACATTCGCTGAAATATGCACGCCACCGCACGAAATCATTCGATCGTAGCCAGATTCCTTTTTTTTGTAGTAAAATGCGTCAAATCCAATAACGGAATTTGGTCCGATGATTACCCCTGATTCGATGAGTGTGTGATCTGCAATGTGTGCACCCGCGTGTATCACGCAATGCTCAGATATCTGGACATTTTTCCCCAAATAGACATTGGGATAGATAACCGCACTTTCATGAACGCAAGCGTCCTCTAATTTCAGTTGAGAAACAAAGGAATGAACAAGGAAATTGAATGCGTCGAAAGGTTGAGGATGGATGAGGAGTGCTTTCCCTGCTGGAATCGGAACTTCTTCGGGTATTAGAATGATGGAAGCGGCAGAATCCAAGGCTTTCTGGTAGTATTTTGGATGGTCCACATAGGCGATGTCGCCCTGTTCAACTACGTGAATTTCATTGATTCCTGTAGCAAATAAATGTGTGTCTCCGCTGAGTTTACAGTCGAGCAGTGAGGCAAGGTAAGTAATGTGTTGGGCTTCTGTAAATTTCATCTAATAATCCGCAACAAATGTACGCGCAGAACAACAAGTGAATTCGAGCGTTTGTTGTTTTTATCCCCTATGAATTGTTCAAATGATAGAAAAAAGCATGAATTTTTGTGTTTTTACTTGTTTATCAAAAAGAATTAGCTAAATTTGCAATCCATTTTCGAATAAGAAACTCAGTTCAAATGAAAAAAGATATACACCCAGAAGACTACAGACTTGTTGTATTTAAAGACATGTCGAATGATTATGCGTTTTTGTGCCCATCATGTGCCAATACGAAAGAAACCATTCAATGGGAAGATGGAAACGAGTATCCATTGTTTAAATTGGATATCTCTCACAAGTCTCACCCGTTCTTCACTGGTATTGCACAGTTTGTGGATACTGCAGGTCGTATCGATAAATTCAAAAACCGTTACGGTCGTCACCTTAAATAGTAAGTTGACAACAACGAAATATGAGCCATCACATGTGATGGCTTTTTTTTGTGCTTATTTTTTAGGTGAATTTTGCTGTTGCTCTCCTCAAGCGGTCATTCATCGTTTTTCCTAATCCATCGTTTGGAAAAGCTTCTATGAAAATCCGAGAATATCCACGCTGATCCATTTCGTGAAGAGCAGCATATAAATTTTTTGCCGCTTGAGCCATCTCTCCAGAATCGGATAAATAATAGGATTCATTTCTGATTGCGTGAGTGTTACTTCGTGAAAATAAAATAAATCCATCCGAATCAGCGTACGTATCCTTGTCTTCCTGCATGAAAAACAATGGAGTTTCTGTTGCATAATGGTATTTGACCATGCCACTTGTCACAACCCCATGATGAAGTTCATTTTTAATTTCCGGAACATACCCCAATGCTTCACTCAAGTTTTCTATGGAAACACCACCAAGTCGGTATACAATCACCTTGCCATCGGACAAACCAACAATGGTAGATTCAAGTCCAGTTTCACAGGGGCCACCATCGAGAATATAGGGAATGCGGTTCGCAAGTTGTGATTCAACATGGGCTGCGGTTGTTGGACTTATTCCGCCATAGCGATTCGCACTTGGCGCAGCAAGTGGAAAATCAATTTGTTTTAATAGTTCCAAGGTCATTGGATGCTCTGGAATCCTCACCGCAACTGTTTCTTGTCCCGCTGTAATGATACTTGGTACCAGTGAACTTTTGGGAAGAATAAATGTCAATGGACCCGGACAAAAAACGGAGGCTAAATGAAGCAAGACTTCTGGGAATTCAGCCACATATGGATAAACAGCATCGATGCTTGGGAAATGTAAAATCAATGGATTGGAAGTTGGTCTGCCCTTCGCTTCGAAAATTTTTAGCACGGCATCCTCGTTGGTTGAATCAGCGGCAAGTCCATAAACCGTTTCGGTTGGAATGGCTACTGTTTCCCCTTCCTTTAATAAGGAAATTGCTTTTTGAATGTTTGTTCCAATCGTTGTTTTCACGAGGCAAAGGTAACTTCTTCCCCTGAACTTGTGAAAAGCTTGTTGAAAATACGCTGTAATTTTTGTGAATTGTTTTTAAAACTACCGTATCTTTGTTTATAATTATTCTAAATAAGGTGAATTTAATTTTAGCAGACAGCAACGATTTAATCCGTATTGGACTTCGTACCATTCTCATGGCAGAGTTGGATGTGACCATTGTAGGAGAGGCTAGAAATGAACGCGAACTTGTTGCGCAACTTGATGCATTTGGTGCATCTGTCGTGCTTATAGATTTTACGTCAGAAGGATTTACCATCGACACCATCCAGCGAATTTCCGGAAAAGATAAATCTGTCAAATTCTTAGCGTTAACCAGTGCACAAAATGCCCAAACATTAGTAGATGCCCTGCGTTCCGGTGTAACGAGTTATGTGAAAAAGGATTGTGAGTTAAGTGAAATCGTCAATGCAGTAAGCGAAACGAATCGCGGTAATAAATTTTTCTGTGGTCAAATTTTAGAAACGATTCAACGTGCTAACATTGACATCTATGATTTGGACTTTGATTCATTCAGTTGTGAACCGGTTATCCTTTCTGAGAGAGAAAATGAAATCATTACGTTGATTGCAGAAGGTCATACCAATGAGCTCATTGCGGAGCAGTTATTCCTAAGTAAACACACCGTGAATACACATCGCAAAAATATCATGGCTAAATTAGGAGTGAAAAATACAGCTGGAATCGTGATGTATGCCGTGAAAACAGATTTGGTTTCACCAAACAAATTCCTTTTTGCACCTTCGCTAAATTGAAATACTCAATTTCAAGTTAAATCTTCGTGACGTTAGGTAATTTGGGATGGCATAAAATTTCCCTTCAACATCTTGTATCCATTGTTTTGAAAGGACATTATTAATGCCTAAAAGGTTGAATATTTCGAGGGAAATCGACGCCGATTCACATTTTCTCCCCAAGGGTTTTCTGGAAAGTTTCGAGTCTTTTAACAAATCGTATGACAAACCAAGGTCAACTCTAAAATAGGATTTTATGCGTAAGGTATCCTTGTAACGTGTGAAATCTGGTGGACCATATGGAAGTCTTGATCCGAATTGCAAGCCCATTTGTACGCTGAATTGTTCAAATCCGGGCATTTGATCTTGTACTAAAGCACCGATGGTCAGTAATTGATCTGTCGGACGGGGAATATAGCCTGGGTATACCACATTGCTATCCACCACAGTTTGA